>CAZHOC010000756.1:0-3768 GCA_964534295.1 uncultured Bacteroidia bacterium
TAATGTTTACGAAGGGACCTACCTGATAGGTCGTTACGATACCTTGCCCGCAGGGGAAAAAGATCTAGAGGCATACTATCTGAATACATTCCAACAGATACTGCCAGGAGTGCCTGTCCCCTACCCTGATTCTGTTCAGGTCGATGGGAAACTTGCCCTGCATGTTCAGGCAGCAGGAAGTTATTCAAACCGAACCCTAATCTATGATTTGACCTTGATCCAAGGTGATGTTTTTCTCTACCAGATTCTCTCTTGGACAGAAGAAAAGGAAGCAGCCAAACGCCTCAACGATATGAGGTACATCTGGCAAAGCTTTGTAGAACAGTAAGAAGAATTAGATGTGGCGAAGAGAATCGATGGGGTCTACCCGAGCTGCCTTCCAAGCGGGATAATAACCAGAGACGATTCCTACCCCAAAGCAGGCGAATAAACCAATTAAGGTCCACATCCAAGGAATCACAAAGTCTCCTTTGAAAATGAGGCTTGCCACCAAGTTGCCGAGACCAATCCCAAGTAAGACACCTACAACCCCGCCTACCTGACATATCACCACGGCCTCGTAAAGGAACTGTCGCAATATGTCCTTTTTTGAAGCACCTAATGCTTTGCGTAGGCCAATCTCAGTGGTACGTTCCGTTACAGCCACCAACATCACATTGAGTAAGGCAACAGAAGCCCCCAATAAGGTGATGAGGGCAATTGCCGTAGCAGCGAAGGTCAAGACACTGATCTGTTGGAAAAACTGGTCGAGAATCTCCTCACTCTTGACTATAGCAAAATTACTCTGCTCGTCAAGGCGTTGACCACGAATCAAACGAAATCGACCCGTCGCTTCCTCGATCAAATAATCAATTTGGGCAGGGTCCGCCACAAAGACATTGAGCGTCATGGAGCCAGTACTACTAAAGTGATTGCGCAGGGTCGAAAGCGGAATCAACATGGTCTTATCCGCTCCAGAAAGTCCACTTGACCCTTGGGACTCAAAAACGCCTACAACTTTGTAACTATGCCCATTGGCATAGACGGTTTTTCCAACAGCTGAAGTATTAGGAAAAAGGCGTTCTTTCACTTCTCCCCCGAGTATCGTTACGCCTCTGGCTAACTCCACATCTTCTGCAATAAGCGGACGACCTTCGGCGATAGACATACTTGCTACCTGTGGGTAAAATTCATCCCCTCCAATAATTTGGATATTAGAGTTGGTAGTCTCGTTGCGGTATTTGACTTGATTTGCCCCCCCGCCAGAGGTTGTAATGCTCACATTCGCGAGATCAGCATAGTTTTCTTTAAACTCGAGTGCTTGGCGGTAGGTGATGGGAGGATATTTGATTCTGTTGCGACCACGGCGCCCAATTTGAACTGCAGAGGCGCGATTAAATATCCGAAAGTTATTGGTTCCTAATTGCGCAAAGCTATCTGTCATCCCTTGTCGGATTCCCTCAATAGAAGTCATCACAAGAATGAGGGCAGTGATGCCCATAGCGATAATAAAAATAGTAACGCCAGCACGAAATGCATTTTTTCGGATAGCGTCTAGGGATTGACGGATGCTAAGCAGGAAGCGCATTGTGTAAAAATAATAAAGCAGATTCAGCTTACAAGCTGAATCTGCCATTATCATATTTCAGTCTGCGAATAAGGCTTACTGAAGTACTACTTTTTCAATCTGGGTTCCTTCCGGAGTGCTAAGGTGTACGAAGTAAACACCAGCAGTCAAGCTAGAAAGATCAAGTGTACGCTTAACATTGCTTGCGTTGCGGCTAACTTCACGCATTACTTTCTGACCCTGAAGATTGTATATCTTCAACTCCATATCAGTTGGACGCTGAGTTTCAACCATGATGTTGAGCTCACCCGCAGTTGGGTTAGGGAAGACTTGGAAGCTTTGTACCAAGCTGATTTCTTCTTCAACATCAGTAAATACAGCGCTATCCAAAGAAACAACAGCTCTGATATAAGGATCCTCAGAAGTTGCGTTACGATAAGTACCCCAAGTACCAGAGATGATTTCGTAAGTACGGAGAGAATATGGATCTAGCGTTCCGGTCTCAGTCAAACATACAATACAATCATCATCCTGGATGTAGCTCACCATGAACCCTAAAGAGTCAATTGTGATTGGCGTGGGGAGGTCATGACGAGTCCAACCAATGTTAGCTGGATCAATATTGATCTCATTCAAAGGAATTTTTTGCTGATAAAGTAGAGCACCTGGAAGGTTAGTAGCAGGATCATACTCATAAATTTGAGCGATCATACCTTCAGTAGCGGTACAACCATTCAAGCCTGAAAGGAAGTATTCTACAGCTGTAATGGTAACAGGGTAAGCAAACGGCTCAAAGTAAACACCAGCTCCACTATCATCATTATTGCTTGACCAGTTGATCAAACCAAGGTTATTCTCATTAGGAGAAAGTAGTTTTTGGAAGTTGCTACTTACAAAGTCAAGATTCGCTTCTGTACCTGTAGTATCAACGGCTACTAGTTCCGCGGAGCGGGCATTGTTTGTACCATTGATATCACCCAAAGAAGTTGGGTTGGTGATGATGATAGAGTAAGAATATGGTCCAGGGAAAGGAGGATTGAACTGAAGATTGTATTGTACTTCGGCTGCCATTCCTTGGTTGAGACCACCAAAAATAGTATCAAAGTCTAGGTAAAGTTGGTTACCAACAGTATCTGTGATGGTAGCAAGGGTATAAATATCACCCGAAACATCAGTATTACCTGTGTTTGAGACCAAACCACGAAGCGGGAAGTTGTTGGTAGCGCCACCCTGAGGCCATGGAATAAAGAATCCTGCCCGATCAGCGTTATCTACAGCAGTTACATCCAAATCGGTGATAGCGAGTAGAGGCGTTGCCGGAGGGTAAAAAGTGATACGAGAGTTAGGACCTGGCTTGCTATTGGCATCAATTGGCAAGCTTGGAGCTAGCATACCTACAGTACCAGTGATGTTTTCGATACCTGTTACGAAAGGATAAGGATCACCATCATAACCTGTAGACCAGTTTCCTACCATATTTTGGTACTGGAAAGTAATAGTAGAATCGCTAGCATCTAGGATCACTTGGAAAGTGTTAGAACCAGACCATTGGTTAGGATCTACCGTAGCGTCTACCCAATAAGGAACCGCATTGTAGGTTACTACGAAACGATTGTTAGTAACGTCAGAGTAATAATATACTTCACCAGGATTGCCAAAACCAGAGAATGAAAGGTCAGCCATGTAAGGCGCAATCACGTCATTAGGAGAAGAGTTGGTAGGAGTTGGAGGAAAGCCATCAGCACCAGAAGAGATGTTGACACAGCTACCATCATTCAAACTCAGAAAGCCGTTTGAACCAATACATACCTCAGTTTTACCAGTCCAGTAAAACTGGAAGTCAATCCCTAAAGGAATTTTACCAATTACGTTGTCATCGCCAAGGCCAGCGACTTTAGTACCTAGGTTGTTGGAGATAATCTCAACCCAGTCATATGCTGGACCATTGGGATCACTATCAGTGAGCCAAGTATAACCGTAGGAGTCAGGTCCTGGACTAGAAGTAGGCCAAGGAAGCTGAGCCCATCCTTGGCTAGCCATTAGCCCCATGAAAAGGAGTAGGGTAAGTTTTTTCATTTGTAAAATCGTGTTATAAGGTTAAGGCGAATCAAGCCGCTAAAATAATAAAATCTTCTTCACTTATATTATTGAGGTGTTAAAACCGCAACACAAGTCAGCGTATCGGGTGTAGTGGTAATAATTTGATAACTAAGACCAATACT
>CAZHOC010000757.1:0-3762 GCA_964534295.1 uncultured Bacteroidia bacterium
TGTGATTGATTCGTCTCTGACGTGGCGAACCTTGCAGTGCCTACACTGAAGGCTTCGCCACCATCGATATCAATCAAAGCTAAATAAATTGGCGGGTTCGTTGACTTGATTGATATCGATGGTGGCGAAGCCTTCAGTGTCAACACTGTAGTGTAGATAGTCGTTTTTGATCATTGATTATTGGTTGAAATCAGCAATCAATAAATTAGCTTATTTTCTTGTAAATCCAGCGTGGGAGAGAGAGTCTTTGTTTCAAATTGATGCAAAAAGGCAAAGGCTAGATTTTTGGCCTTATGATACTGACTCTCTCAAAAAATGGCCCTGAGAGTACTATTTTAATGCTTTAAGAAGTGTAAAATATTGTAAATCCTCACAAAAGGGTTTCTTATCGCCAGCAAATCAGCCTAATTTTAAGTGATGAGCATAAAATACCTAAAATTGATTTTTGGCCTGCTTTGCCTCAGTCTAATTGGGACGAATAATTGCTTGGCCCAAAACCCTCAACTTGAAGGACAAATCAAGGTGGCCATGAGAGCTATCGGACATGAGGTCCTGCTGGCCACTGGTGATAGTGTCTCTAGAGTCCTGCCTATCGAAAAAGTAGGTCCAAGGTATAAGATTGCCTTCGCTACTAAGTTTGCTTTAGATCCCAAGGATTTATTTCGCTCTGTGGATCGGATAATGCTCCAATCGCAATTAGCGAGAAACTATTTGGTAGAAGTCGAGAGCTGTGATTCGGCCAAAGTGGTTTACAGCTATCAAATGGGGGGCATAGTACTGGATTCAGGACTCATTCCTTGTGGAGGCCGCCTTTTACCTGAAGATTGCTATCAGGTGTTTTTTAGCATTTTAGATGTACAGCCCATCGCCAAAACTGAAAAGCAAAGTGCTTGGCTTTCGGCAGGCACGATTTCTCTCCTGCTAGGGGCCTTGGTTTTGATCGGCTTAGTCTTTTACAGCAAACGACAAACAAGACCTCTCCAATCTGATCCTAACAGCATTCGCATTGGGGATTACTCTTATGACAAGAAGACCATGATTCTCTCACATAAGGGGACGCAAACAGAACTTTCTAGCAAAGAAGCGGATCTATTGCTTTTGCTTTACTCCGAAGAGAACAAAGTACTCGAAAGAGAAAATATCCTCAAACTGGTTTGGGGAGATAAAGGCGATTATGTGGGGCGTACGCTAGATGTTTTTATCTCCAAGCTCCGCAAGAAACTCTCTGCTGATCCCAATCTAAAGATTATCAATATCCGCGGCATTGGCTATAAGTTTGTGCTGGCAGAAAAGAAGTAGGCTTCACCTTAATGCCTAAGTATGCGTAAATACATTCATCTCTACGCACTACTATTGCTTTGCGCAATAGGTGCCTCTTGCACGGCTCAAAACCAAACGGAAGCCTCACCTCAGCAAAAGGAAAAACCGGTTGTCCAGTCATCAAGCCAGACAGATACCGATCCCGCCGAGCACGATCCCGCCTTTGTAGAGAGTAGCTGGATTACCGCTAAGCATGGTCCCCAAAGTATCACTCGTAATACTCTCCAAGATCGAAATGGGACGATATGGCTCAGCACTTGGGAAGGCATCATGAGCTACGATGGTAAAGAATTTACCAATTGGACCAATAAAGAAGGTTTAAGGCGTTTTCACGTTTTTGATATACTTGAAGATAGCCAAGGCAATCTTTGGTTTAGTACCATAGGAGCAGGTGTCTATCGCTATGATAGCGAGGGGTTTACCAATTTCTCCACAGCTGAGGGGCTTGTCAACGATCGGGTATTATGCTTTTATGAGGACAATAGCGGCAAGATTTGGATAGGGACAGAAAAAGGAATCAGCGTCTACGATGGAAGGACTTTTCAAAATTTTACCAAGGAAGACGGCCTGATAGACGAGGATGTCAATACCATCCTGCAAGACGAAAATGGAAGGTTTTGGATAGCCTGCCGCGGTGAGGCCAGCTTTTATGATGGCAAAAGCTTCTCCCAGATTACCAACGACCAAGGCCAAGCCTTTACCAATGCCCGTAAGCTCATCAAGGATTCCAAAGGCAATATCTGGATAGGAGGTAACAACGGTCTTTGGCGTTATGATGGCAATACTTATGTGCAGTTAAGTAAAAACTTTGTAGGCTACATCTATGAAGACCGTGCGGGTAATATCTGGACTAGTTCACAATCTCCAGAGGATAGACTCAAATGGCAACTTCATCGATACAGTAGCACCATCATGCCCTTTCAAACACCTAGCCCCACCCTCATCCACAGTGAGGAAGGCATGCTCTTTGGCATTTATGAAGACAAGGATAGCAACATCTGGTTTGGTTCCTTGGCGGGCGTAGGTCGCTATGATGGGGTGAATATAGAGCGTTTTGAAGAGTAGTTATTTTATTCCCCGCTGCGCGGAACGCTTAGTTGATTGGTTGAAGGTTAGATTTGTTGAATTATTGAATTTTCGGAGTCTTAACTCAACAACTCAACTCCCGATAGCTATCGGGACAACAACTCAACAATTTCCCCCTCGTTCTGCGCAGCAGTATCCCAACACCAAACCTGCCCAAAAACCAAGCTTAGCCCTCAGCAAATCCTTGCTAAGTAGGTCTTTAGACACAAAAACGGAAAATGGATCAGTAAATAAGGAATCTGGATAAGTAGGCCTGAATGCCGAACAGTAGCTTTGAAATATCAGATAACTCAAAAAAAGCTACAAAAATGTTTGGTAAAGCAATCTCAGATTTGATGATTAAACCAGGCAAAGCGCCTGTGTTTGAAACCCCTGATAAATACGGTCTCGATTATGAGGACGTCAGTTTCAAAGCCAAGGATGGGGTCTCCCTTTCTGGCTGGTTGGTCAAGGGTGGAACCGATAAAGTCATCGTGCAGTCTCACTTTGGGGTACAGTGCTCTCGTTGTGGATTTACCCAGGAGGGCAAAGGTTTGATGAAAAATACCCTCTGGACCAGCGATATACATTTCCTTGATCAAGCCAAGTATTTGGTTGAGGCTGGCTATTCGGTGCTCATGTACGATATGCGTAATCATGGCGATAGTGAGCAAACTGATTGGGTATCATGGGGGATAGAAGAGCGGAAAGATGTACTTGCTGCGGTAAAGTTTGTAAGTGAACATCCAGTGTATAAAGATGCGAGTATCGGCCTCCTGTCGATTTGTATGGGGCAAGGTGCGAGTGTATTTGCCTTTGGCATGGAAGAGGAAATGCATCGCATTGAAAATCTGAAGACCATGATCTCGGTACAACCCTTGACTTATGACTATTTTGTCGAGGCGATGGGCTTGCCAAAATTTCTCATAAATGCCGGCAATCAATACAATAAAGAAAAGCGAAATACGGATCTGACAGGAGACTCTTTCCTGCCTTATGCAAAGGATGTTTCTGTCCCCACTTTGGTGATCCAAAACGAAAATGACCCCATGACCAATATGGATATGGTCAGAAAGTTTTATAATGATCTCCAAGTTGAAAAAGACATCATGTGGCTAGACCTAGCCAAAAAGCGAGGTGCTGCCTATGCTTGGTTAGGAGAAAGCTCAGGCCCGATTTTGAACTGGTTTAACAAATACATGTAATGAAAATAGCAATCTATATAGTTTTAGCAATCCTTGTGTTGGGGGTGATCCTCGTCATTACAGGACGCAAATCAGTACATCACGAGATCGAGATCGATGCTCCTAAAGACCTGGTCTGGCAAGTATTGACGGACATGGATAAATACGCCGAGTGGAATCCAACGATGTTGCT
>CAZHOC010000758.1:0-3762 GCA_964534295.1 uncultured Bacteroidia bacterium
TACCACTATGGGATTTAGGTCGCTAAAACGTGTAGAAAAGATTATCATCCTGAGCTTTGGCTTCTCTATCATTATGATGGTAGGGCTCTGGCTTATGGACAAAGAAGATGATCGCGATTTTTATCTTCCTCCAGCATATGAAGGCTGGGTAACCATCCGCTACGAAGTCCCTGATGCTCCTCCCCTGGAATACAAAGACGGCAATCTACAGATAGTTGTGGGGGAAAATGGTGTGGCTGAGACCTCCTCTCGGCTTAGGGTTGGCTGGCGCAAAGACAGTTATTTTTGGCGTTCCTCCGAAGGAGATACTCCCATCCCACCCTCCGTCAAAAAAGAGGGAGAATACTACCTATACTTTTCACGACACGAGTATTATACCAAAGACCACTTGGATATAATGAAGGGCCTCAAAGCCGGTCAGGATACTGTGCTCTGGGATAATACTCGAATTAGTCGAAATGAGGAGCAAGAAGTCTCCTATGAAAAAGGCAGAAAAACTCTCGAATATTTTTACATTAGTGCGGAACCTAAGAGCATCATGTTTGTTCCGCCACCTCTGCAAAGTGATGAAGCATTACTCGATGACGAGGATCGGCAAATACGTGTAGATTGATGAGTACAAACCCTCCCCCACCCCCAACGAAACTCGATTTTCAAAATACCGAGTTAGCCTTTCGCGCCCGCTCTGACGAAAGGCTCAAGCGCGATTTCTGGCTCTTTAAGTTGATTGATTCCCCTTCCCTGACCAAGGTGGGCCCTCCCATGTTGAGCTTTGCCCTCAATGTCGGTCTACCTGTAACGGGTATGGTACGCAAGACTTTATTTTCTCTTTTTTGTGGGGGCGAATCACTTACCGAGACAGTAGGACGGTCTAGCATGCTGGACAAGTTTGGGGTCAAAACCATCCTTGACTATAGTGTAGAGGGAGAGAAAACAGAAAGTGCTTTTGATGCTACCCTTGCCGAGTTTTTGGCGACCTTGCGCCAAGGCGCTCGTCAAAGCTCCATCTCCATGGTCGCTTGTAAATTGACAGCTTTGGCGCCCTTTGATCTATTAGCCAAAGTCCAAAAAGGGGAAGAACTCAAGGAGGGAGAGACTTCTGCTTACAATCGAGTACGGAGAAGAGTAGAAGACTTGGCCCGTGCTGCAGCAGAAAATAAGACGCCCATCTATATCGATGCGGAGGAAAGCTGGATTCAAGATACAATCGACCGCCTGACCGAAGAGCTCATGGCTGAGTACAATAAGCAAAGTGTCGTAGTTTATCATACTATCCAGCTTTACCGCCATGATCGCCTCGAATACCTAAAAGGCCTTATCCAAAAAAGTAAAGAGCAAGGCTATATACTCGCTGTTAAATTGGTGCGAGGTGCCTATATGGAAAAGGAGCGCGAGCGGGCCGAGGAGATGGGCTATCCTAGTCCCATTCAAGCAGACAAGGCTGCTACCGATGCCGATTATAATGCCGCCGTGGAGCTTTGCTTAGCAAATATCGATACGGTTTCCTTATGCGTAGGCTCCCATAATGAAGAGAGTTGTCTTCGGCTGGCCGAACGCATGGATGAATTGGGTCTCGCCCACGATCATCCTCATATTTGGTTTGCGCAGCTACTAAGTATGTCGGATCACATCACTTTCAACCTCGCGGCCCAGGGTTTCAATGCGGCAAAGTATTTGCCTTATGGCCCCGTCAAAGCCGTGATTCCTTATTTGATCAGAAGGGCCCAGGAAAATACTTCTGTAGCGGGACAAGCTAGCCGTGAAATGCAGCTTCTGACCACAGAAATGGAGCGTAGAGGCTTGAAATAGGCCTTTACTCCTCTCCCCAAATCGCAATGATGCTACCATAGGAACGCCCCTCATCTTTGCGTCCCAAAGCAGGTAGATACATCTGAGAAATAGCGCCATCCAAATAGAGTGCATTGGGGCAGGATAAGCGTTCCTCGAAGAGGCTAGCAAAATGATACAGATTGACCGGCTGGTTTGAAATCGCAAAAACAATCTCTCCCTGCTGATTGATCCCAACTCCGGACCGCACATATTTATTGGGAGAGGCCTCGCGAAACTTTGGATGAATCTTGCCTTTGATCACTAGCATTGGCCCCGACTGAATGGCCTGTTGACATTTAGGTTTTGCCTCAGCAAAGGCAGAGGTGCTGAGAATATTTTTCTCCGTCTCGCCTATATAAAATGTCCCATTGGGCTTGAGATAAAAGTTGCCTTTACCGTCCTCCTGATTTAGGGTTTGTAGGGTTTTAGCGTTCTCGATGTAGAGACCTGAAGGCGAAAAATCTGGTTCGAAAATACCACCATTGGTCGCAAAGAGAAGCTTTTTTTTACCGCTGCGCGGAACGCTTAACTCCAGCGCTTTGAAGTTGGGGAAGACTTTTTTTTCCTCATTACGAGAAACAAATTCCAATACAGAAGCATCCTTTACGCTAACCACATCAAAGCTAGCTTTACGATAAGTCAGGCGCTCGGCTTTAAATGGCTGCTCCAAGGGCTTTTGTCCGCAAGACAAAAAAAGCAGTAAAATGCTTAGGCTCATTAAAAAGGGTCTCATCATGATTCAAGATACCGATTTGAGTCTAATTTTGTACTTTTGCCCCATGAATCCTGAAACGCTTCTCTATATAATCCTTGGCATTTATGTGGCTAGCTACCTTCTGGAGCGAGTCCTATCTTGGCTTAACCTACGCAATCACCATGCGGATCTACCCGAAAGCCTGCAAGGAGTTTATGACGATGAGAAGTACGCAAAGTCCTACGAATATCATCGGGTCAACTATAGATTTTCCCTCTTGCAAGGTGGGATTAGTTTCATCGTTATGATTGGCCTGCTGTACTTTGGTGCTTTTGGTTGGTTAGATGAATACCTACGAAACTTTACGGATCATGCTGTCGCGCTACCACTTGCCTTTTTTGGTGTTTTGTTTTTGGTAGGGGAGATCACGAGTATTCCTTTTAGCTGGCATCGAACTTTTGTGATTGAGGAGCGCTTTGGATTCAACAAGACTACTCCTAAAACCTTTTGGACGGATAAGCTAAAATCTTGGCTCATTACTCTCCTGATTGGAGGCAGTGTCATGACGATTTTCTTAGGGCTGGTAGATTGGCTTGGCGAGAATTTCTGGATATGGTTTTGGGGCTTTGTCAGTCTCTTTTTGGTGGTAGTAAATATTTTTTATACGAGCTGGCTGTTGCCGCTATTTAATAAACTGACGCCGCTCGAGGCAGGCTCTCTACGTGAAAAAATCGAAGATTATAGCAATTCTGTGGGCTTCCCGCTGGATAACATCTTAGTGATGGACGGCTCCAAGCGGAGTAGCAAGGCAAATGCCTTTTTCTCGGGTCTGGGCAAGCGCAAAAAGATTGTGCTTTTTGATACCCTGGTTGAGAACTATGAAGAAGAGCAGCTAGTAGCGGTTTTGGCCCATGAAGTAGGGCATTATAAGAAGCGCCATATCGTACAAGGATTTATTCTAAGCATTGTGCAAACTGGCTTGATTCTTTTCATCCTCTCCCGCTTTGTGAGCACTACAGAATTGTCCAATGCCTTGGGCAGTAGCTTTAATAGCATCCATCTAAATCTGCTGGCTTTCGGTTTATTATTTAGTCCGATCTCCACGGTGATTGGACTCCTGATGAATGTCTTTTCGCGTAAGAATGAATTTGAAGCAGATAATTACGCAGCCACGACTTATGCGGCGAATCCACTCAAGGAGGCATTGATTCAACTGCACGCGGACAATCTGAGTAATC
>CAZHOC010000759.1:0-1622 GCA_964534295.1 uncultured Bacteroidia bacterium
TACATTATGCAGTTGGCGTAAGCAACAACAGCTTCTTGACCGTGCCTATGACAGGTTCTGGTTCTACCTATACTGGCACAATCCCCAACACTGCCTTTAGCGATGGCGACTTTGTCAAGTACTACATCACAGCGGAAGACAACGATATGTTGATGTCAACTGTACCTGATATCAATAACAACTTCAACCCATTGTTCTTCGCAGTGCGTGATAATGGTACTACCATCTTCGACGTGCAGTTTACGCCATACGAAAACGGCAACTCTGGTTACACTGGCCTAGAAGTAACTGTTGAAGGTATCGTTACTGCGACCGCAGATGCTAACGACCTTGGCTTCGTATATATGCAGCAAGAGACAGGTAACGCATGGGCGGGTATCTCTCTCGTACAAAACGCTCAGCTTGCCAGCTTACAGCGTGGCGACAAAATCAGCGTACGTGGTACAGTAGAAGAAAGCTTTGGCTTCACTCGTATCAGTGATATCGTTACCGTAACGACTATTAGCACAGGCAACCCTGTCCCAGCCGCTACTGATGCTGATCCAGCTCTATTTTCTGATTATGACTTCGCTACTACTGAGCCTTTTGAAGGTATGCTAGTACGCCTAGTTGCCCCGGGTGGTGCCGACATCTACGTAGTAGACGAAAATGCTGACGATCCAAACAACTTTGCCGAATACCGTGTGGGTAGTGATCAGTTTGATCCTATGTCTGGTACTCGCGTATTGGCTGGTCGTGTAACGGGTAGCGCTTTTGGTTCTTTGGCCTTCTCTTATGTCAACGATACCACTTGGGCCACCAACTCTGGTGTGATGACCGTACCTGCTTGTCAGGTAATCGTGGGAGATACCATGTCTAGCCTTACAGGTATCATGTACTACAGCTTTGGTCAAATGAAGCTCCTTCCTCGTAACAATGAAGATGCAGAAGCTTTCTCTGGTGCAAACTGTGTCAATGGTATCAATAGCATCGAAGACGAGTTAGTAGGTACTACCCTCAAAGTATTCCCTAATCCTACTGCAGCTGCTCTGAACGTTCAATATGACTTCCCTAAGGTAGTGAGAGCAGAAGCGATCATGACCGATCTCATGGGTCGTCGTGTTGCCCAGCAAGACATCTTCAACCAGAACGGTACGATTCAATTTCAAACCGAGCAGCTTGCTGCGGGTACTTACCTTCTCAACCTACAAGTTGAAGGAGCAGTAATCGCTCGTCAAAAAGTTATGCTCATCAAATAATGACCTTTGTGAACCGAATCATCACAAATAGTCTGCAAGAGTTATTGGTCAGCGCAAAAGCTTCGGCTTGGCGCTGGCCAAAAGCTTTTGTTTGGCTTAGCCTCATCGCACTCTCATTTACGGCCTGTGAAACGGGTAGCCCGCTTGACAACTTGCCTCCTGATACCAAAATCTTTGTGGACAAAATTGAACTTAGCGGCCCCAATCGACTCAATAGCGTAGTTCGCCTGCGCTGGTCTGGCGAGGATCAGGACGGCTACGTTAAAGGTTACGAACTCTCCTTTGACGAGCAAAATTGGGATTTTGTCCAAGAGACTGATAGCACCTTTAAATTTGATATCCCAGTGGGAAGTGAGACAACTGATATCACTTGTTAGGTGTGTG
>CAZHOC010000759.1:1652-3762 GCA_964534295.1 uncultured Bacteroidia bacterium
GATGATGCGGCGGACCCTAGTCCAGCTTTTTTGAGCGTTCCGATACGGAACACCCCCCCTACCGTCAAATTTGATTCCTTGACCAGCATTCCCGATACCGTACTTTCTGTCTGGTCAGTATTGTGGCGCGCTGAGGATCTCGATGGTAATGAAACGCTAGATTCTTTATTTATTCGTCTTAATGACGGGGCTTGGTACCCCATTGATCGCTTCTCCACTTTTGCTACTTTTTTGCCTGAGTCTCCGATGCAGGCTGGTTCCCAGAACGCTCAACTCTATCTGGGTTCAGAAGCAGAACTGGAAGATAATCCGCTACAAGACCTACGGATAGAAGATGATAATCGGCTTTATATTCAAGCCAGAGACATCGCTGGCAGCTTAAGTGAGATTGATAGCTCAAAAGTTTTCTTTGTTAAGCGTCAAACTGCAGAGCTTCTAGTAGTAGATGCTCATGGCTCAGCTGCTGCTGATGCCATCTATCGCTCTGCATTATCCAACTTTGACATTGAGTACGATTACTACCCTATTACCACTCAACTTCCTCCTTTTTGGGATCCTACTATTGGTTTCCTTTTAGGTCTATATGACAAAGTATTTTGGTATTCGGATGGAGAGCAATTAAGTGGGCTTGGAGAACGGATCGCCATGGAGGTAGGTTCGACCCAAATTCAAGAATACCTCAACCAAGGGGGTAAAATTCTATTTACGGCCAAGTTCTCGAATCCTTTCCCCAATGCTGATGCCCCTAATCAATCTACGGTCTTTGGCTTTTCGCCGATGGATAGCTTATCGACCTCTTCCGGCCAAGCTCGTTTACCTAAGGATAGCTTAGCCATCCCCCAAGGAGATTTTGCCAACCGCTTTCCAATCCTAGAATCTTCGACCTTTATCACGGGTGCTGACCCATTTTACTCAAAGGATCCTGCCAATGACATCTATGTTGGCCAGATCGCCAAGGTAAATAATTGGGTAGGGCCTAGTACGATCGCAGCACGAACCGTTTTTTCAAATGGAAAAACTAATCAAGTATTTTTCTCTCTTGAGTTACACCAGCTCAACCAAAATGGAAGAGTGGGAGAATGCATTAACGTGATCCTAAATCAAGAATTTGACTGGTAGATAGGAAAATTCTAATATTTATCCCGTAGCGGCGAAAAAAATGCGCCACTACGGGATTTTTTTGTGATACAAGGGAGTGAATGTTTGCGCCTCTAGAGAGGGGGCAGTATCTTCTTGCTTTCTTTTCAAGTATCGGATGCGAAAAGAACACACATATTTACTGCTACTATGGATTTTCAATTACTTGACTACTCGATTTTCATCGCGTACGCGCTCGTCATCGTGGGCATTGCCCTTTGGGTGAGTCGCAAAGGCGGGAAAACCTCCGAGGATTATTTCCTCGCGGGCAAAACCCTACCTTGGTGGGCAATTGGTGCCTCTCTCATCGCCGCAAACATTTCAGCTGAGCAATTCATTGGTATGTCTGGTTCGGGCTTTGCCATTGGACTTGCAATCTCCTCTTACGAGTGGATGGCTGCGATTACGTTACTCATCGTAGGTAAATTTTTCCTACCCATCTTTATCGATAAGGGTCTCTATACTATCCCTGAGTTCATCGAAAAGCGTTACAGTACCAATCTCAAAACCATTTTGGCAGTCTTTTGGATTGCCTTATACGTCTTTGTCAATCTGACAACGGTTCTCTTCCTTGGCGCAAAAGCCTTGGATACCATTATGGGAGCTGGAGATGGTAGCATGATGATTACGGCGGTAATCGGACTCGCCTTTTTTGCCGCGGCCTACTCACTTTGGGGAGGACTTGCTGCAGTAGCCTGGACGGATGTGGTGCAAGTTGCTTTGCTCGTATTTGGTGGATTAGTTACTACTTATATCGCCCTTGATCAATTTGCACCTGGAGAAGGCGTATTTGGAGGCATTCAGAAGTTGATGGATGTGGTGCCGCAGAAGTTTTCCATGATCCTCGATCAGGGAGAAGTCATTACGCCCAACGGCAAAGATGCTTGGGGAGACTTACCAGGATTAGCCGTACTAATTGGCGGTATGTGGGTAGCCAACCTCTACTATTGGGGTTTCAACCAATATATCATCC
>CAZHOC010000760.1:0-3745 GCA_964534295.1 uncultured Bacteroidia bacterium
TGCTAAAGTAGGTCGCCTGCTCGAAGCCCAGACTATAACCGACTTCTTTTGCACTCAGGCTAGTATTGGACAAATAGCGCTTCGCTTCGAGTATCCGTCTTTGATGAATCCAATTGGCAGGCGTCTGATGAAGGCGAGCTTTACATAGACGAGTCAAGCTCTTTTCGCTCATGCCCAATTGGCTACTAAGCTCACCGATATTGAAAAACTTATTCAGATTGTTTTCTACCAATTGCTGGAAGGTTCGTACTTGCTGCCAATCTTCATCTAATAAAGGAGAGCTGTCGTTTTGAGATTGCCAAAGGCGTTCGACCAGCACCAAAAAAGAGTGAAACAAATAGTATAGCTGATCGCGATAGAAACTTTCTTGCTTACTCAATTCTTCCTCCATCCAAGTACTTAGGGTCTCTAATTTTGCACTTAACTCTGGCGTTAAGCGCAACTGCAAAGGACGTGGATCATAAAACAGGGCATAGTGAAAAGCCAAAGAATCGTCCTGCTCCAAGCGATGTAAAAACACCTCATTGAAGTGAAAAAGGCGACCAACATTAGGCGAATATGGACAAAAATAATGGACTTGTCCTGGCTTGAGGAAGATCAGGCTTTGCGCCGGATGTTTGACTAATTCATAGTCCACATAATGATGTCCCGCCTTTTCAAACCACAAAAACTGATAGTAGGAATGCTGATGGGGCCGCATGCAATGTTCGTGATAGCGTTCGACATAGTCGGCCGCATGATGGAGGGAAAATTGCAGACGAGCTGGCGCATCTTTGTTGAGATGATACTCGGGCAGTTGGGACATAGAAGGGGCGCTTAGCCTTTGGTAACGATCATATTTTTAAGCTGGCCAATATTTTCGATGGAGATTTCAACACGATCGCCTGCTTGTAGCGTAAAGCTATCGGGCGGGACGATACCAGTACCTGTCATCAAAAAACAGCCATGCGGAAAACTACATTCACGATAAAGATAAGCGGCCAGTTCGCTAAGCGTTCGCTTCATACGCGACAATTGGATACTTTCTGCAAAAACTTCTGCTCCGGCCCGAAAGATCTGCAGTTTGATCTCCGTCTGTGGTGAGATCGGCTGCGCCGGAACGTACAGACAAGGACCGAGGCCCGCACTAGCGTCATAGGTTTTGGCCTGGGGCAAATACAAAGGATTTTCTCCCTCTATACTTCTGCTACTCATGTCATTGCCAATAGTATAGCCCTCTATGGTCCCTTGGGAGCATATGAAAAGCGTCAATTCAGGCTCCGGCACATCCCAAGTCGAATCTTGCCTGATGCGAAGATTTCCCTCGGGCCCTACTACCCTATGTGGACTGGCCTTGAAAAATAGTTCTGGCCGATCCGCATCATAAACACGATCATAAAAATCCCCGCCTCCAGCTTCTTTCGCCTCCTCCATGCGAGCCTCTTTGCTCTTTTGGTAAGTTACCCCTGAGGCCCAAACCTCCTGTTGCCCAATCGGCGCCAAAGGCGTCTGAGTAGGAATTGCCGCGGCCATCTCCCAATCGGGATAAGCGTTTTGTAGAAAATCGTGCAGCCCTTGGCGATTGATCAGCTCGTCCCAAGAACGAAAAGGAACGTGATACCAATAGTCATGGACTTTGAGGAGAATTAGGTCAGCGTAAAGGTAGAGGTGCATGTTTGGGAGATTTGATTGTTTTTTATTTTTGATTCTTAGGTCCTTTTGTAGCAATGACAAAAGGACAAAGACCATCAATCAATACTAAACAAAGCCTTCGCAAACTGCTCGCCTAAATCAATATAGGCAGGACTATCATAATGCCAAGGATCTGAATAAGCATAGTTCTTGGTACTGCGGACGATGGCAGCAAATGGCTCTTTAAGCACATAAGCTTCTTGGGCTGCCATGACGATTTCACCGTGAACCCAGACCTTTTCTCTGCTTTTGTGGCGGCCTGATTCAGAGATTTTACCGATGACGACGGGGAGATCATCTGCATGCATCGTGGCCCGGATCAGATCCATGAGCCGTTTGAGGTGAGATTCGTATTGATTCGCTACATCTTCACTGATGGTCGCATCGCTTTCTCCTTGCATCCAGAGGATGCCGTAGGGGATAAGTTCGTCTACTTCTCCATCGCCATCTATATCTTGGACCGCTAGCGCGGAACGCATAGTCGCAAGGAAATGATCCCACTGATTGATACCGGTTTTGCCTCTAAAGTCAGGCTCCCAGCAGCCAAACTGCTTGGCCGCAAGGCTATCGATAGAAGTGCCGCCTTTAGAATATTTGATAAAGGCAAAGGACTCTCCGGGATACTGGGCTTGTAATTGGCGAGCAAAGCTCAACTCCAAACCAAAGCGTTTGCTGTATTGGTTGCGTTCTCCATCGGAGCTAAAGCCTACCCCATGCCCCGGACGCAAAGTCTGCCAGATCCCTCTGCCGTCGGCTTCCTCTGCATTATCCTTGGCAGGATTGCCATGGTAGATCATCACATTGTCCATGGGAGCTTGCATCTCTGCCGGCAAATCTTTGTTGTAGCCGTAGCCATCCATATTGGATTGGCCTCCTAGATAGTAGAGGCGATAAGTCTTAGCCTTGAGTGTCAAAAAACATACTGACAAGCTCAAAAAGAGTAGTAAATTCCTAGTCATATTTTGGATCTTTAACTTCCAAAAGGTAGGGATTTTAGGTAAGTCAACAAATCATTATGTCAGCGTATAGAGAGGATTATCAAGGCAGGATCAATCGGGTTATGGATTATATTGACCAGAACCTATCTGAGAATCTTGATTTAGATACCCTAGCCGAAGTAGCCAATTTTTCTCGCTACCACTTTCACCGCATCTTTCGGGCCATGGTAGGAGAGGCGGTCAATCAATATGTACAGCGCGTCAAAATCGAAAAGGCTGCCACCTTACTCAGCAATCAACCTAAGAAGAGTATCACCGAAATCGCCCTGCAGTGTGGCTTCTCAAGCTCTGCTACCTTCGCGAGAGCCTTTAAAGATGCCTTTGGGATGTCCGCTAGCGAGTGGCGAAATGGGGGAAATAGCCTACATAGCAAGAATCGCAAAACGGATAGCAATCCTGATCAACAAGAGGGCAAGAAAGGGAAAGAAGACGAATATAAAGTGGCCTACCTTGGAGGTGTATTTAGTAATCACCTTCAATGGAATATCATGAAAAATCAAGTAGAAATCGCCAAAGTTGAAGTCAAAGAACTTCCTGCCATGGAAATCGCTTATGTCCGTCATGTCGGTCCCTACAAAGGTCAATCTGAGCTTTTTGCAGGAATGATGAACCAATTGATCCAATGGGGTGCACCTCGTGGGTTGATCAATTTCCCCCAGACCCAAATGCTCTCAGTCTATCACGATGATCCGGCTATTACAGATGAGGCCCAGCTTCGCTTAACGGTAGGTATGAGTGTACCCGCCGACACCAAAGCCGAAGGCGAAATCGGTCGTATGGCTACCCCAGCAGGTAAATACGCCGTAGCACATTTTGAGATTGATGGCAATGCTTATGAAGAAGCTTGGTCTGCAGTCTATCAGCAGTGGCTCCCTGATAGTGGTTATCAACCTGCCGATGGCCCCAGCCTAGAGATCTATCTCAACAATCCCGAAACGCATCCCGAAAAGAAGCATCTCGTGGATATCTGTGTGCCAGTAAAACCTTTGTGAGTCGAGCTCAGAGAACTAGACTGGTTTATTAGCTTGAGTCAAGCTGTCGGTTATTGAAATGATCCCTTGCGAACAAAAGCTCGC
>CAZHOC010000761.1:0-3744 GCA_964534295.1 uncultured Bacteroidia bacterium
AGAACGTCCAGCTCTACCCCTTTGGCGTTGGTGATTTTAACCATGCGGTAGAATCCCCATAAGTAATGACCTCCCTTGATGCTTTCATCTTCATTGGCTCGGTAATGCCAGTCTTTGTGAAAGGCGGTGGCATCGCGGTCTCTTACTTGATCGCTGGTCACAAAAACATGATCTAATGCTGACCATTCTGCGACGGTCCATGTAATGACAACCACATCTGCTTTGGGCAATGGTTGGTCTTTAGTAGGACTGCCGAGATTGACCACTTTTGGCGCTTCTAGGCCGGCAGTGGACCAATCGATGATGGGAAGAGGAGGAAGAGAGTTAGGGCTGACTGGGCCTGCATCTAGATGTCGGTTTATCATGATTTTAGGTTTGACAAGATTGATGAATAGATGAGTTATACATGACGCCAAGTGAATTATGATTGGCATCAGTATAGATGAGAAGGGGCTCACCAAATTGCCACAACAGAAGGAATAGACTTCATTCTGCTAGACAAGTTTAACATTGTAGAGAAGAGAGGACCAGTGAGGATACCTATGATGATTCCTTCTGGTCCCATTCCTACTTTATGAGTTTTGATTAATGAATCGAGGTCCGAAGTAAACCGGAGCTGATAGGTCCGTATATCTCGATAAATAATGATATTCGTCTGGGTAAATTTTAGCTAAATCTTCGACGATATCTTTGGGTATCTCATGGCGCATGATGTAAAAGCAAGATTTTACACGCATTTCAGTCATGGCCCCAACAGCTTTGCCAAAGTTTGGCCACGATTCTGCTGCTGGTCCATTCCACATGGCGTCCAAATCATTCATGATTCCGGTATACAGTTCATCAAAACCATCTAAGGCCGTTTTTACATCAGCAAGTTCTTTGGAGGCAGATTTTCCATGACGTTTTTCGTAAGCTTTTAGTAAGGCCGCGTAACCATCTGTTGGGATGGTCAAAATATTGGTAACCACTGGCCAGGGGATTTTATGTCCCTGGAAAAATTGTGGCTGAGTATCCAATGTCAGTTTGACGCCTTCCGGTTCTTGATAGCGAGCACCATAGTATATTTCGCCGAATCGCGCATAATGTGATTCCTCGCCATCAAAATCGTCGGCCCATAAATCTCCGCTATGCGCACCTTCGCCTTGTTCGACAATTTCTTCGATCCCATCCAGAATTTGTTGTACTTCATCTTTGTGATCTGGATGCTTTTCTTTCAGCATGATCGTGGTAAAGCCAATATTATCACCCACCTGATTGGCGTAGGTGTCGGGCGCAGCAGATAGCACCTCGCGTACTGTTGCCCGCACTTTCTCTGCATTTTTCTTGATAGCTGCTGCAATAGAATTGTATAGGACACCTATAGTAGGGTATCGTTCATCTCTGAATTCCTCTGGAAGTAGGAATGTAGGCATCTCTAGGCGCATGAAGTTTTTTACCTGAGTCACACTTAATTTAGCCAGTACGGCGTCGAGGTCAGGCTCGGCTCCTCCTGGAAGACCCTTACCGGGGAATTTGGGTTTAAGCCCCTTAATTTGAGGATGTCCGCCGAGGGCTCCCAGTGTATTGCAGGCGATTGCCATGTGTACCATTTCTTCCATAACAACACTCCTTATTAAATTGTAAGTAGTGTAGTTCTGAACTTCTAATGAGAACATCGCTGACAAATACAATGGTAGGGTAGAATGTTCAAGTGCAACAGCTGTTTGTAGGGCACTTTTGATCCAGGCGAGGTCTCGAGATGTTTGGGCTTGCCCCGCGTGATCTTTTAGATTTGGCATTACAACTATATTAGGTTATGATAAGGTGTATATCTTGATTGGAAACCAGCTTTTAGAACTGATACTTTCCGACATAAAGGACCATCTTTTTCGACTGCTATATCGGACAAAGATGCCTGCATAACGGTCATAAATACGGGTAAATCGGACACTTGTATTCAGACTTTTATTAATGCTTTGAACTCGGCGATTTCCACTAAATTATTTCATTAAATAGGGCATCCTCAAAAACACAACAGTCATCCACACTGTGTTGATAAACAGTGTCTTGCATGTGGATAAGTTGGAGTTGATTTAGGCAAAAGTGCACGAAAAACAGCCGATCTTAGCAAAAAAGCTTGCACATCGATGATCAAGTATACGCCAGCCAGTGAACGGACCTTATCGCTTTTCCGCACGCCATTTGAGCAGTCATTGGACCCTGACAACCGCTGGGTGCGCATGGCGGCCATCGTGCCGTGGGACGAGATGGCCAAAGTCTTTTTCGCGCACATGAGTGAGCATCACGGTCGAGCCAGCGTTGATCTGCGAGTGGTCTTGGGAGCCTTACTGGTTAAGCATATCGAGGGAATTTCGGATGAGGATACGATCCAGTACATCCAGGAGAACATCTACGCGCAGTACTTCGTGGGCCTGCCCAGTTTCCAGATTCAGCCGGTGTTCAGTGCGACGCTGTTCGTCGAGATTCGTAAGCGCCTGGGCAAGTTTGGAGCCGACCGGCTCAACGATCAGGTGCTGCATCAGGCCAAGTCCTTGGGCGCGATCAGGCATCGAGCCAAGCCCCGCAAGAAAAACAAGGATAAGCCAAAGGGAGGTAATACTACGGGGGATACCGAGTCTTCGAGTGGGGAGCGTCTGTCCATTGAGGCGACCAAGCCCAAGAACAAGGGCACCCTAAAGCTAGACGCCACGGTGGCTCCACAACACATTGGTTATCCGACCGATACGCGCTTGTTGCACGAAGCCCGGCAATCGGCCGAGTTGCTCATTGATGAGTTGTACCAGGCCACGGGCCATTGGTCGAACAAGCCACGCACCTATCGCCGCAAGGCACATCGCCAGTATTTGGCGTTCTCTAAAAAACGGCGTCATTCGAAAACAGCTATCCGGCGAGCCAAGAAGCAGCAACTGGCTTACCTGCGCCGCGATCTCAAGCACATCAACCGAATGCTGGATGAGTTGGAGCGAGCCGGAGTAGCCTGTCGGTGGAAGCATTGGCACTGGCGGCGTTTGTGGGTCTTGCAAGAATTCTATCGCCAGCAGGACATCATGTACTGCGACGGGCGTCGGCGCATAGATGATCGCATCGTCAATATCGCTCAGCCCTACGTGCGGCCCATCAAGCGCGGTAAGGCCGGTAAGGCCACCGAGTTCGGGGCCAAACTCAACGTATCCGAAACCGAAGGCTTCGCCAAAGCCGACCGGATCGACTTTAACAACTTCCATGAAGGTCTGGGGCTCAAACAACAAGTAGAGTCCTACAAACAGCTCTATGGCTATTATCCCGAAGTGGTACTTGTAGATAGAGCTTACCTGATCAGGGAAAATCGTAAGTACCTCAAAGCCAGAGACATCCGGCACAGCGGTCTGCCAGTAGGGCGAAAAGCAGAACTGAGCAGGTATGAAAAGGAAAAACGCCGCAAAGAGCGAAACCAACGCTCGCACATCGAAGGCAAGTTCGGCCAGGCCAAATCCAAATACGGGCTGGATGATATCAAGACACGTCGCCAGGATACATCCTATGCTTGCATCGGACTAATCCTGCTGGCCCTCAATGTGTTGAAGCTTGGAAAGCAAGCTTTTAATTCACTTTTGGAGTACCTGTCTGCAACCTTCATTGTCCAGGCCGGTCAAAACCTTGAATTCATTATTAGTCAGCTGAGCATGATGGCCAACTGCCAGGCTCACCTAGCAATCAATGGCGATTATGGGCGCAGTCGACCGACGACTTTTTGAGGACGCCCTA
>CAZHOC010000762.1:0-3744 GCA_964534295.1 uncultured Bacteroidia bacterium
ACTACTCGATCGCTTCTCCGATTATGAGTAAAACATTGAGGCCAAGGCCAAATTGAAATAGTTTATACAAAGTGCTCAGTTGCATGTCTGCGCCATTCTCTATGCGCGAGATATAAGCTTTATGAGTGCCGATCTTTTGGGCTAGTTCTTCTTGGGTCATTTTCTGCGCTTTGCGAAACTCGCGCAGTTTTGCTCCTACTCTAAACGCTTTCGCTTTCGCCTGAAAATCAATGCGTTCCGGAGTGCCATCGGGGCCAAACTCTTGGTCCTTAAAATCCTCAAAGCTCATGGATTCATCGAGATTCATTTCTTTTTGCTCTGGTTTAGCTTTGGATTGTGATTTGAGCTTGGGTGTGTGTAGTGGATCCATAAGTAATGGAAACTAAGAGTGATAATTGGACTATTAAACTTATGGGAAACAAAGTTAATATATTTATTAACAATAAAAAACGAAATTTTCCGTTCAGACTTACTCGAATTTATTGATGTGATTTTGTGTATTCCCCGTTTAACGAGACTAAAAATAGCCAAATAATTCATAAAAGCAAGGGATCGACGAAATCGATTTCGGCGACTTTTGTCAAACTTGCTTTTGGATTTGTTGATTATTGAAGGGGAAAAGTTGACCAATATGTTAATTATTTTTAGTCTGCTGCCTTAATTCAGGGCATAAAAAAAGAGATTGCAAATGCAATCCCTCCAAAACAGATATATCAAGCAGATATTTTTTAGTCTTCCATATCATCAAAACGAACGGCCTGGCGTAGGTGTGAAGTGCGATTTTCGGCACTGCTCGCCTTGAGGCTGTGCTTAGTTCTTTTCTTAGCGGAGCGGATAGGATTTCTTTTTGCTGGTTGAAGGCGGGATTTCATACAGGGATTTAAGTTTTTATAATGTATTGGTAACTCATCTACAATATGCTAAAAAAATCGCAAAAAAACCACTCTCTTTATTAAATAATTGTAAAAAACTGCGCTTTCTGCTAAAAAATCCGCTAACGTATTTTTTGTGTTTTGGTTGCTTCAATATTAAGAATTTGTGAAAAAAGGCTGAATAATATGGTATTAACCTATCATTCAGCCCCTTACTATCAACTACTAAAGTCTTTTGGCCCTCGGCTCTAGGTCTGTGAGTTCCGCGACGCGGATAGGATTACCCGACTCGATGCTTTTTCGAGCAGCAATCCCGATCAAAATAGACATCGCGCCATCTCGAGTACCTGCGGCATGACGATAAGGATCAGGTGCCTCTGGATTGACAAAAATCTTTCGTGAAGTCGTTTGTCTCCCCCACCATGTCCACCACGTTCGTAGCCTACTTTGACTACCTCGTGTTTATTCCAAAGTTTATGAGTGATCAAAGGCTGATACTGCTCGCTTTCTTTGCCCTCTTGGTTCATTTCTGCGGCGTGAAGCTCAGCCTGATCCAAACTTTCATTATCAAAATAGGGAATATCTAACCAGGCCTCTAGCCTTCCCTCAGAACCATTGAAGGCGATTCGCCAGCCTTCAAATGGAGAATAAGTCGTGAGAGAATAATTGACGATTACATCATTGGCGTATTTAATCTGAGCGGACATCTTATCGTAAATGTTGATCTCCTCTCTAAAAAGGCAGTTGTCGCGGATGTAGCCATCATACTTCTCATTGTCGACATACAAACGCATGTTGCGCTCACTTTTAGTGATGTCCCAATGGTATTTACAATCTTTTTTATGTGGGCAAGTCCGACAATTATCCCCACGGAAGGGACCATTGCTGCCATAATGCTCAAGGGCTCCATAAGCAAATACTTCGGCAGGGTCAGAATCCAACCACCAGTTTAGCAGATCAAAGTGGTGCGTGGCTTTATGTACCCAGAGGGTGCCACCCGATTCTCTTTGGCCATGCCAGCGCCGGAAATAGGAAGCACCGTGATAAGTATTGAGATACCAGTGAAAATCAACCGAAGTTACCTTGCCAATGACACCTTCGGAGAGCAGTTGCTTAATCTTGGTCATATAGGGGCTCCAACGATAATTGAAGCCTACAATCACTTTACGGTTATTTCGACGCTCGGCATCGAGTATATCTTGACATTTTCGTTCATCAGTGGTCAAAGGCTTTTCCGTCAAAACATCACAGCCCATATCCAAACCTTTGATGATAAATTCATGGTGGGTAGAGTCTTTGGTAGTAACGATAACCAAATCGGGTTTGGTTTCCGTGACCATCTCTTCAAAATTTAGATAGGTTGGACAATCTACCCCCATGTATTTAAGGGCGTACTCCAATCGTCCTTGATTGATATCACTTAAACCAACAAATTCAAGTAGGTCAGAGTACTCATCTACTAGGCGTTTTCCCCAGAAACTAGTTCCTCTTACGCCTGTACCTACAAGGGCAACCTTAAGCTTTTTGTCATTTAGACCAAATCCCCAAGCAGGTAAGGCCATAGTGCCAGCAGCGAGCATACCCACCGAAGTGAGAAATCTTCTTCTATTAGTAGTCATAGTTAGTATTTTTGGTAATGAGAATATACACATTCCCCCAACAGTTCGAGCTGGGAACGGTTGGGGGAAATAGAGCCTAAATGGCCAGTATGGGAGGAAAAGAGGCGCTTAGGCAAATAATCGTTTCAGCCTATAAGCTTAAAGTTTTCCCTCATTTACTTGCTTATGGGCATAGTCTACGGCTCTAGCCGTTAAAGCCATATAAGTGATACTTGGATTTTGTGTTCCAGCACTGGTCATACATGCACCATCCGTTACAAAAACATTGGGAACTTCATGCATCTGATTCCACTTATTGAGGACACTCGTCTTGGGATCACGACCCATGCGGGCGGTACCCATTTCGTGTATGCAAGCGCCAGGTGCAGTAGCTTCATTGTAAAAGCTGATGTCTTTGCAACCAGCAGCTTCCAGCATTTCGACGGCACACTGAACTCCATCCTCACGCATGTTCATTTCATTATCACGCAACTTAGCGTCGAAGGTAATGATGGGCATGCCATGCTTATCTTGCTTGTCAAAGTTGAGGTACATCCGATTTTCGTGATATGGGAGTAGCTCACCAAAGCAAGTCATACTGATATGATAAGGTCCGGGCTCCATTATCGCCTTTTTGAGTCCTTCTCCAATCACGCCTTGCGGAACGTTTCTCCCTCTCATGGCACGACCTTGATAGCCAAATCCTCGCACATAATCTGTGCGACGGCTTGCCTTATCAATATTGCGAAAGCGAGGGATATAGAAGCCTACGGGTTTTCTGCCTTTATAATAAGTATCCTCCATACCGGGCAGGGTACCGCTTGCTCCCATGCCATAATGATGGTCCATCATATTGTGTCCCAGTTCTCCGCTGCTATTGCCAAGGCCGTCTGGAAATTCATTGGAGCGACTGTTGAGCAGAATCGCAGTAGTGCCTACTGTACTCGCATTGCAAAAGATAATCCTGGCCAAAAACTCTACTTCCACTCCAGTATTCGCATCCTTGACCAGCACTCCTTTGGCTTTACCAGTCTGCGTGTCAAATAGGATTTGACTGACGATACTGTCTGGGCGCAGATGGAGATTACCCGTTTCTTCGGCTACTGCGAGTGTAGCAGAAAGGCTACTGAAATACCCTCCATAAGGGCAGCCTCTGATACAACGATTTCTACTTTGGCATTGACCTCGTTTCCCTTTGTGCACTGCGGGGTCGTATTGGGTGAGGTTAGCCACCCTACCGGGAGTTACTACCCTTTCAGGGAACGCTTTGCCAA
>CAZHOC010000763.1:0-3738 GCA_964534295.1 uncultured Bacteroidia bacterium
AGCTTTCCAAAATCGGCAGACCAGGATTATTTTGATCGTCATACATGGCCGTAACCACATAGCAGATTTCCTCCCCAATAATGGAGGTAACATCGGTCAAAGAATCGACGAAGCTAGTGTTGAGCCAATCGGCTTGGAAAGTCAACAACTCAAAACCCATGTCCTGCGGACTAGATTCACAACAGCTACTGTCTTGAGAAAAGCCTTCAGGGCCTACCTTTCTGTATATATTATATCCTACCACCAAATCCCCACAAGCCGTAGGCGTCCAATTGAGGGTGAGGGTTCTCAAACCTTGGGTGATGGTCAAATCACTAGGCGGCGGCGGAACTACTCTAATGGTTACCGCTCGGTGGGCTTCTAGCGTAGTATTGCTAGTAGCAGAAGGCAGTGAATAGTTTCTATTGTCAGAAGCGACTAAGTCTACTTGATAAAATTGCTTCCGAATATTATCACACTCAGTATCCCAAGTAATGGTTCCTCTAATGGTATCCACTGGATCAAAGCCATTGTTGAGGGTGGCTTGAGGTAGACTAGTATAAGGTACATTACCATTGACAAAGTCTACGATAGAGCCTTGGATAGTGGCTGGGTTATCCACGGAAAAAGGACCGTTGTTGCCTATTCCACCATTGTTAAGGCTAAGATATAGGCTATCGATCACATCCGGATCCCAAGCTTTGTAATCAAAGGTTAAGGTTTCTCCAGCATAAATACAGGTATCACTGATTGTCTCGACGATCGGAGGATTGTTATCACAGTCGATCACCCAAACTGCCATATCCCGCACGATATATCCTAATAAGGCTCCGTCTCGATATTCCTTTACTGTAAAGGCAAAATTGTAAATCCCAAGGGTTTGCGGTACATCCCAAGTAATCAAACCTGTCTCTGGGTCCATGCTAAAGCTAGCGTTGGGACCAAACTGAGCGTCATCGGGAAAGATATATCCAGTGGTAGCGGAAGGTGGGTTGGGAGTCTCATACTGGAAAGAAGGACGTAACTCATATACTAAGGAGTCCCCATCCGTATCAAAGCCACCTGGATTGTGTACCCAAATCTTTCCAGAACAAGCATCTTGCAAGGGACGATTGAGTAATACCGGCGTATTGTTATCACCCACAATGGCAGGGGTGATAAAGAGTCTTGTTTCTACGTAGAAGGTCTGGTTGTCTGGATTGTCGATATTGACTACAGAACCATGACGATACATATCAGTGTATCTTAGTTCATATTCCCCTGGGCCGGGGAACGTATATTCGATGCTGTATATATTCTCCTTTACCGTTCCTTTGACGACTATACCATCACGGATCACAATATTAGGATCACTGATAGGGCAGTCATTGATCGGGCCTCCGATAATGGGTCCATTAGAACGGGGAATATTGGCGAGTGTAGTAATTAAGCTCGGACTTGCTCCGGTAGTCCATATTTCAATATCGGCGGAGCATCTGTCGACTCCCGCAGGCGCAGGGTCAGTATAAGTAGTAAGCGTAACTAAATAAGTGTTGGGCTGGTTTGGATCGGATTGGGCACAAGTAATTTGTCCCGCAAGGTTATGGGTTGCGTTTAGGCTATAAGTAATTCCGGAGGTGAGAATGAATACGGCCCAAAAGCGAAAGTTGAAAAAAGACAACTGGGTTAGGTTCATTGGGTTAAGGAAATTGGCAATTCTCAAGGAGACTTAAATAAAAGATACTATTAGAACTACTGGAAACAAAGGAGTGTTTTTATCCCTTTTTTCCACAATCATCTGCTGTCGATTCCTTACCCAATAAAATAGAGAAAAGGAGCCCGTATCGGTCTATTTGATCCCTTTTGTGGCTTCCCTGCTTATTTATATTTCTTTACGGAATAATTACCCTATCAGTTTAATTGATGAAATCATGCCATTCCTCACAATTATTCTTTATTGCTGGTTGCGTTTTGCAGAAAATTATCCGTAATTGCACGACCGTTTGAAAAGACAGTTTATAAAGCAATGAACTCATTACATTATAAAACGGTATCCGCTAATCAGGGTACTGTCGATAAAAAGTGGTTGGTAATAGACGTAGAAGGCCAAGTGGTTGGTCGCGCGGCTAGCCAGATTGCCAGTATCCTACGCGGTAAGCATAAGACAAACTTCACGCCACACGTAGACTGTGGAGACAACGTGATCGTTATCAATGCTGACAAGGTTCGCTTCACTGGTAATAAACTCAACCATAAAGAATACCTACGCCACACTGGTTATCCAGGAGGTCAGCGCTCTATGAGTGCAAGGGTAATGATGGAGAAGCACCCAGAAAGAGTGCTAGAGAACGCCGTTAAGCGCATGCTTCCTCGCAATAAGCTAGGAAACAGACTTTACAGCAATCTTCGTGTTTATGCTGGAACTGAGCATCCACATGCAGCACAGGAGCCAGAAGTATTTGAACTGAAATAAGCAAGATAAGCAGATTCATAAATAATGGATAGAATAGTAACCGTAGGTCGTCGCAAAGCTTCTGTTGCCCGCGTTATCTTAAGCGAGGGGGGAACAGGGAAGTTCACCGTAAACAAGCGGGAATTTGCCAACTATTTCCCGATCGACCTCGATCGTTTGAAAATTCTAGCCCCATTTCGGGTTAACGAATTAAGTAACAACAATTTTGACATTCAGGTAAACGTCAATGGTGGCGGTAGCACTGGTCAAGCTGAGGCAGTTCGTCTTGGTATCGCTCGTGCCCTTGAAAAAGTCAATGAAGAATATCGTCCACCAATGAAAGCCGCTGGTTTTATGACTCGCGACGCAAGAGTGGTCGAACGCAAGAAATACGGTAAGAAAAAAGCTCGTAAGAGCTCTCAATTCTCTAAACGATAATATCGGGATGCAGCAACCTAGTTATCAAGATATGCTAGAGGCCGGTGTACACTTCGGCCACCTCAAGAAAAAGTGGAACCCTAAGATGTCTCCATACATCTTCATGGAACGTAATGGTATCCACATCATTGACTTAAACAAGTCCCTGCGCATGCTTACTGAAGCAGCTCAGGTAGCCAAGCAGCTTTCTGTTTCTGGACGTAAAATCCTCTTTGTTGCTACTAAAAAGCAAGCCAAAGAAATCGTTGAAATGGAAGCTAAGCGTGTCAATATGCCATTTGTAACCGAACGCTGGTTGGGTGGTATGCTTACCAACTTCTCTACTGTACGCAAGAGTATCAAGCAGATGAAAAACATCGAAAAGATGGCTGCTGATGGCACTTTTGAGCGTATCAACAAGAAGGAGCGTCTGATGTTGACACGTGAAAAGACTAAGCTAGAGAAAGTATTAGGTGGTATTGCTGATCTAAACCGTCTGCCTTCTGCCCTTTTCATCGTTGATGTTAAGAAGGAGCACATTGCAGTTGCGGAAGCTCGCAAACTCAATATCCCTACCATCGCTATGGTTGATACCAATAGTGATCCTAATTTGGTTGACTTCCCTATCCCAGCTAATGACGATGCTGCAAAGTCTATTCAGCTGATCCTACGTACTATGTCAGACTCTATCGCAGAAGGTCTACAGGAGCGTAAGAAGCGTAAGGAAGATGATCGCGTAGCGAAAGAAGCGCAGCGCCAACGTGCAGAAGAAACTGCAGAAGTAGCCGCTGAAGAAGCTTAAGAATACACACCTCGGTGAATATATAAGGAGTACGGTTTCGTACTCCTTTTTTTATGCCTTGTTTTGAGTTCGATTTTTGTTTTTACTACCGCTTCGCAGAACGCTCGTT
>CAZHOC010000764.1:0-2357 GCA_964534295.1 uncultured Bacteroidia bacterium
AAACACGAACAATGAAATCTTCAAGCTTAATGCTCCTTTGTACTCTTGCCTTGATGGGGCTTTTTTCCGCTTGCGGACCAGCTGAAAAGAAGGCAGAGGCAGATAGCCCAGAAACCAAAGCTGCCAGCGATTTTGTCGCAGAAGAAGGCTTTACCGTGCTATTTGACGGTAGCTCGCTCGATGGCTGGCGTAACTACAATACTGATACCATTTCGCCCGCTTGGAAAATCGAGGAGGATGGTAGTCTTACCCTTTCGAGCAAAGGCGGTGGAGATATCGTTACGGATAAAGTTTATGAAAGCTTTGATTTTCGTCTAGACTGGAAAATCTCTGAAAACGGTAATAGCGGAATCATGTTTCACGTGATGGAGCATGATACCCTCAGAGCTCCTTACCTTTCTGGTCCTGAGATGCAGATCCTACACAATGAAGGACACCCAGATGGAAAAATCCATATGCACCGTGCGGGCGATAACTACGATCTCCATCCTTGCAAAGAGGAAACGGTCAAAGGTCCAGGCGAATGGAATAGCATCAGACTAGTGGTCAACCAAGGTAATGTGGAGCATTGGCTAAACGGTACCAAAGTAGTAGAGTATACGCTTGGCAGTGAAGACTGGGAGAAGCGTCTTTCAGAAAGCAAGTTTGCCAAATGGCCACTATATGGTCGTGCCGGTAAAGGGGTGATTGCGCTCCAAGATCATAGTGATCCCGTTTGGTTCCGCAACATCCGAATTAAGGAACTCTAAGACATTTTTATTGCTGATATGGTTTGCTAAGGAAGATTATCTTTCCTAGCGGCCAAACAAGGCTACTTAGCCTGTATTATTATTTCCGCAAGAGGCGTATCTTCATTATCTCATTCCAATACTACTGAGATGATAAGGATACGCCTTTCTAACTTTCTACCCCTACTACTAATCTTTCTCTATGCTTGTGGGCCCTCGATACCGCCCGCCAAGCAAGAGTTCATTCGACTCGATCCCATTAGGGCTGCTGTGGTAGCAGACTCCCTCAACAAAGCAGTCAAACCTAAGCTGGCCGAAGGACTTGAAATCAAGCTATGGGCATCAGACTCCCTAATTGCTGACCCGATTGCCTTGACAATAGATGAACAGGGAAGGATTTATACCACACGCACTAACCGACAAAAAGATTCTGAATTTGATATTCGAGGCCACCGCGATTGGATGACCGCTTCGATCAGCCTCCAAAGTGTCGAAGACCGTAGGGCTTTTTTGCGTTCTGAGTTTGCAACCGAACGCTCAGACTCCAACCAATGGCTGCCCGATCTTAACCGTGATACTAAACATGACTGGCGCGACCTCACCGTCCAGCGCGAAGAAGTACACCGCATCTGGGACGAATCTGGCGATGGGGTAGCGGATGTTTCTCAGCTTTTTACCCGTGATTTCCAAACTGAAGTTACGGATGTAGCAGGCGGTCTATTTGTCCATGAAAATGATGTTTATGTCGCGGTTGCCCCCGACCTTTGGAAACTAGGAGATCGCAACGATGACGGTGTCGCAGATATCAAAGAATCTCTCAGCCATGGCTATCAAGCACATATTGGTTTTGGCGCTCACGGCATGTCGGGGGTTACTATGGGACCTGATGGTCGTATTTATTGGGGCATAGGCGATATCGGCCTTAATGTAGTCGATAAAACGGGTAAGCGTTGGGAATACCCCAATCAAGGTGCCATCCTTAGATGTAATCCAGATGGCTCTGATTTCGAAGTATATGCTGCTGGCCTGCGCAACACCCACGAATTTGTCTTTGACGATTATGGCAATATTATCAGCGAGGACAATGATGGGGATCATCCCGGCGAAATGGAGCGGCTAGTGTACATTACCCATGGTTCTGACGCTGGTTGGCGCACCAATTGGCAGTTTGGTAAATACACTGATCCAGATAATAATCTCTACAAAGTCTGGATGGATGAAGAGCTATTTAAACCTCGCCAAGCTACTACTCCTGCCTATATCGTACCACCGATCAAAAACTATCATGCTGGTCCTACTGGCATGATTTACAATCCCGGCACTGCCATCAGTCAAAAATATCGCAACCACTTCTTTATCGTCTCATTTAGAGGCTCCGCCACTAATTCTCCGCTTTACGCCTTCCAATTAAAACCCGAAGGCGCTGGCTTTGCCTTTGATGGAGATGAAGTCATTATGCAAGGTGGTGTACTGCCTACTGGCATTGAAGTAGGCCCAGATGGTGCGCTTTATATCGGCGATTGGATCGATGGTTGGGGCACCAAAAACTATGGCCGTATCTGGCGTTTGGATGATCCGGTAGCGGCTAAATCTGCCATCCGAAAAGAGACAGAAGCGCTTATTAGAGCA
>CAZHOC010000764.1:2394-3737 GCA_964534295.1 uncultured Bacteroidia bacterium
GTTACTGGGGCATTTGGACAAGCGGATTCGGCAAAAAGCCCAGTTTGCTTTAGCGAAGCAAGGGTCAGCTAGTGCAGATTATTTTTTAGCTGCTGCGCAGAACGCTTCTAATCCTCATGCCCGAGTGCATGCTCTTTGGGGCCTCTGGCAATTGAGCATCCAAGACAGAATTCATGGGGTAAAACTCATGACGTTCTTAAAGGACCCTAATCCCGAAATCAGAGCCCAAGCCACTAAGATCTTAGGCGATATTCGCTATACCGTGGCTGCAAATGCGATTGTGCCTTTGCTCAAAGATGAGTCTTCGCGAGTCCGCTTTTTTGCAGCAGAAGCTTTAGGACGTATGTCTTACACCCCAGCATTTGATGAGGTGCTAGCCATGCTCGAGCAAAACAACGAAAAAGATGTCTACCTCCGTCATGCTGGAGTCTTGGCCCTTTCTCGCATGGGCAATCCAGAACCTTTGGTAGCCCTAGCGAAAAGTGATAATAGAGCTTTGCGGATCGCTGCTGTCGTCGCTTTGCGACGCATGAAAGATCCTCGCATCGCTGATTTTTTGCAAGACGAGGACGAATATATCGTACTGGAAACAGCCCGAGCTATTCATGATGATTTTTCTATCGAGGGGGCCATGCCTTTTCTGGCGGCCATGATCAAGACCACCCAGTCTACAAATGAGGCCTTACTACGTCGGATCATAAACGCTAATCTTCGCTTAGGACAGCCCGAAAATGCGCGCTGGTTGGCGGCTTATGTAAAAGATGAAGCTGCACCAATCGAAATGAGAGCAGAAGCTATGGCGGTACTTGGCGTTTGGGGGAAGCCCTCTGTATTGGATCGAGTCGATGGCCGTTATCGGGGTCCGGTTGAGCGTTCTCAGGATGAGATGGCTCAAGTCAAAAGCGCGGCTGCTCCCTTATTCACGGATTTATTGACGCATCCTTCCCCCTTATTGCAACAGGCCACCATCGAGGCAGTGGGTAGACTGGGAGATGAAGCTTCTGCAGACAAACTTTTGCAGATTGTAGAGCGAGACAATAATGTTGAAAACCGCCTGGCAGCGCTTAATGCCTTGAAAAGAATGTCCGCTCCCAATATCGAGCAATCTATCAGTGCAGCCCTCAATGATGGGTCCGAGCGGGTTCGCTCTTATGCCCTAGGCCTCTTACCTAAATTAGGGTTTGAGCCAGCTAAGACTGTTGCTTTGCTGCAAACTAGTCTGCAAAATGGTTCATTAGAAGAGAAGCAAGCGGCTATCGCGACGCTTAGCGATCTCCCTGTTTCTGCAACTAAAGCAGTGCTCAAAGATTTGTTTGCTCAACTGCAGGCAGGCCGCTTAGGCT
>CAZHOC010000765.1:0-628 GCA_964534295.1 uncultured Bacteroidia bacterium
TGGGCTTTTTGGATCGTACCTCCGACAAGCTCATCTCGGGTTTTGCCACTCAAAAGGGTACAGCCAAGCCCCTCTCTATACACAGCCTCACGCTCCCAAAAAGCGAGACTGCTTTTCACGATTTTCGTCTCTTGATTGACTTCATTATCAATGTACCAGTAGGCACTTAAGTCTTGCTCCTCCACCGATGCAGGCGTCCTACCAGAGACAAAAACACATGAACACATAATCTTGGCTGAATAAGCCGTACCGATGGGCGCAAAGATGTTACCTCCAATGATGACAAGCCCGACCAAAGTCAGGCCGAGGGCGATAAGTAGTCCTTTTTTTAGCATAGCGAGCAGAAGTTACACAAGAAATCAACTAAAGCCGATTTTCTTTCGCTCTTCTTGCTGGAAAGCAGGTTCCTTCATTTTGTAGATTTCGGCGAGGCTCATTTCTTCTCCTACCCCCTCATAGCCTAGGGAGAGCGCAAGGGCTCTTGCCTTGTCCACAGTCAGAGGTTTAAATTCATATTTCGCGATCATCCGGCCCTTACGGAGGAGGGCTTTATCGATTTTTTCGAGGCTAGAATTGAAGGTACAAATGATCTTGAGATTGAGGTAATCGCTAAAGAGACCGTCGGTCA
>CAZHOC010000765.1:638-2805 GCA_964534295.1 uncultured Bacteroidia bacterium
TGGAGGATGGTAGAAACCACCGAATCTTCCTTCGAAAATTCGCGCGACATGATTACTCTTTCGGCATCTTCGATGATAAGGACAGCGTCTTTGTGGCGGAGAATGAAGGTGATAAACTCTGGTTTGAGCAATTCCTTGACAAACTCATTTTGCACAAAAATGAAGGAGCGATCCTTAAATTTGCTGATAAGATGTTTGATGTAAGAGGTTTTACCCGTTCCGGGAACGCCATGCAAGAGAATCAAGCCTGATGCGACCGCTTCAATACCACGAGTGATGGCTTCATCGACTGGAACAAAGTCCTCGTTGTAGTGCTGCTCAATATTGAGGTCTTGAAAATTGCCCGCTTTGACTTCTTCAGTCGAAAAGCGGCGATCATCTCGCGTCAAAACTTTGAAGGATTGATGCCTTTGCTCCCCAAATTGAGTGCGCAAATGATGATTAGTAGCTAAGACCCATTGCTCTAAAGCAGAGTCTTCTAGGTCATACAAAAAGTCAATTTCTAGAAGCTCCTGATAGAGGGCAATTTTGAGGACTAGCTTATGACTTTCGCTTTTGTAAAAGCATTTATGTGCATAGTCGTCTTCAACGCGGGTATTTTGGGTGTCTTTGGTCGACCAATATTTAAAGATTGGCTTTAAGCCAAACTGAGCTAAATCGATCTGCTCCATCACCATATCCATATTTTGCTTGCTCTCTTTGAGCGGCAAGTTGAGGACCAAGTGCGAAGGAAGGCTGTCGTAAACAACCGTGAAGTAGGAATGCAGTTCGAAGTCATTATAATAATCGAACGCATCGATTAATTCTGCCATGTGGGAGTTGTGCTTAAAATGCTAAGTTGAAATAGTCTTTACCGTTTTACGGAACGATAGGTTACAGAATGAATGGAGATTGAGGAATTTTGAATAAGGAATGCTGAAGTTTTTACTCAATGATTTTTTCCTCTCCCTTTATCTGCTCGGCAGGGGGACAAAACCGACGGTTTGTAAACTTCTTAAGTAGGTACCGCAGCTCAAGAGATGAGCGTTCTGCGAAGCAGTCAACCCACAAGGTGACTTAGCAACTAAATAAATGTATCTTTTCCGTCTCAAAGCTGTTGATATGCGTTTACTTCTGATTTGTTTATTGGTCTGTTTGAGCCTCTCTATTCAAGCGCAAAGCGCCAAAAAAGTCCTAGCCTTTGCAAGGGCAGAAATTGATACCCTTTGTTCACCCACTTTTGCGGGTAGAGGTTATATCAATGACGGGCATCTTAAAGCAGCTACCTACCTAGCCAGTAGATTTGAGGAATTGGGGGCGGAGTCCTTCCGGGAGCAAGCCGCTATCGGCGTGGAGCGATATTTTCAGCCATTTGAATTTGCGATCAACTTAGTGCAGAAAACCTCCCTTATGCTCAATGGGAAGGAAATGAAGCCGGGTCTCGATTATATCGTGAACAGTTACAGTGGTTCGGCTATGATAGCGGGCAAGGTGGTAGACCTCAAATATGGCTTGAAAGCCAAGGCTTCGATCAAAGGTAAAATTGTGGTCTTCAAAGCAGGTTGGCCTGCAAGCATTGCCAATGACAGTGATAAGCGCAAGGAATACAAGGAATTGAGTCGAGTAGATCAACGAATAGCGGCAATTCTTCCTTATGGCCCATCGGCTATCAGCGTGATCCAGCCTAAGTTGACAGCGAGCTTCGCCCGAGAGACATTACCCCTCCCCATCGTAGAAGTACGAGCAGAAAGCCTGAGCAAAAAAGTCAAAAAGGCCGCTATCATGGTACAGGCTGGCATGAAGCGGATTCGCAGTCAAAATGTGATTTGTCAAGTGCGGGGGACTGAGCAGCCTGATTCTGTCGTGATCGTCAGCGCGCACTATGATCACCTTGGGATGCAAGGGGATTCACGTTTTCCGGGTGCCAACGATAATGCTTCTGGTACGAGTATGTTGCTGTCCATGGTGGAGTATTTTGTGCGTAAGCCTCAAGCGTACACCATGGTCTTTATCGCCTTTGGGGCGGAAGAAACGGGTTTGATTGGCTCCAACTATTACGTAAACCAAGAACCCATCATCCCCATACCTCAAACTCGTTTTATTCTAAATCTTGATTTGATGGGCAATGGAGTAGATGGGATCACTGCTGTAGGTGGGCGAGATTTTCCTGATTTCTTTGATGAATTGG
>CAZHOC010000765.1:2846-3734 GCA_964534295.1 uncultured Bacteroidia bacterium
AAGTCAAATCGCGCAGTAATGCCCCCAATAGCGATCACTATTTCTTTTTGGAGAAGGGAGTGCCGGGCTTTTTTATCTACACCCTAGGCGGACCGCCTCACTATCACGACATCAATGACAATGCCGACACCATCGTGCTTTCGAAATATGTAGAAGTACGAAGTCTTTTGATCAAATATTTGGAGTGGTTGAACAGTTGATAGGGATGATCGTTCCGCGAAGCGCTAGCCATCACATTTGCCATCAAGTTTAGGGACTTCTGCTGCGCAGAACGCTTATCTCTTTGCGACAAGGCAGTGCCTAGTCGCAGTACCAGCCCCCCCCTTTTCATTTCAAGCGAGTTCCGCGCAGCGGAACGACGAGAAATCTCCTATCGGTCAAGAGGTAATTTCATTTAGCAGGATAGGAGATTTCTCGTCGGCCTTTCGGTCTCTGTCGAAATGAAAGAAGAAGACTGCCAGCTAAAAAACCCAAGACACTCCGTTAAGCCTAGCCAAATCAATCTTTTCCAAGCAATTCCTGCTACTTTCCTATTTGAGACAAAGTTTCTTCAGATTTTAAGCTTATTTTGAGAACTCTTTCCCTCGTTTTCCGCTTTTCTTTTTGAACTAACTACTTTGTCGCTGCTATGAAATCTTTTCCTCCAGTTTGGGGGGTATTGTTTTTAATTTGTTTCCCCTTATTGCTTTGGGGACAAAATCCTGATGATTTGCGGATCGACGCTAAGTTTCAGGATAAGCTTTTGGAAGAGGCTATCCTCGAGCTAGAAGCGAAATACCCTATACAATTTTTCTTTGCGCCCCAATGGCTCGATAGTGTCTTTGTCAATGTCGAGGCCAAGCAAGAAGCGCTTGAAGACGCGCTCGGCCGTGTGCCTGTTGGAAGCGA
>CAZHOC010000766.1:0-3727 GCA_964534295.1 uncultured Bacteroidia bacterium
CCTCAATTTTTACCTTATCAGTGTAGGAGCCTATTATGAGCAATAGTAAATTATTTTCTTGGTCCAAGGCCGTAACAATATTTGATGCCGCTACAGCTTCGCCGCCAATATTGACGTAGACGGGATGATCTCCCCACTCATTGATGCGCAATATCGGATTGACTAAGAGTGTCTTGGGAAGAGTAGTGAAATGGCAAGCAGGCTTTTCTGGATTGGTTTTAAACTCGAAGTATTTATCCTCATAGCTGTACCTTAAGAAGATAGCAGAGTCATCTTCCATGCTTACTTCACCGGGAAAGAGCCAAGAGTTTGTTTTGTCTGCCGCAGAAATATCTCCTTCCTTCTGGTTCATCCCTAATAAGGAAACCCATTGGCGATATTTTCGGCCATCTTCTCTTTCTAAAATATCGAATTGCCAATCTTGTCCTAAGTCCTGTCCCATCCCGATGAAAGAAGTATGGGCAATCTGCTGAGGCCAAGAAGACCAAGATTTGCATGGAAATGCATAAGGTTCTTTGTTAATGGGCCAGTGGCCAAAGTTATGCTTTCGATCATGCCAGGTAACTTCGTAATTGAAGGGAATCCCTGAGTGTGTCTCGGGAATATTGACCCTATCGCTAAAGGAAGCAAATATGTCTGGCGCATCTTTTATATGAGCGATAGAAGTAGTAGCACCTAGCCTTTGGTTATTGTTACGATAATTGGCTTGACCATCGGTATTGAATTGAATGGCGGGTTTATCGAGTTCTTGAAAAGTCAAAGATGGATACTCTAGGAGACTGCCGGGTCTTCTGTTTTCTCCGGCGATAAGGATGAGTTCCATAAGCTCATGCCAATTCCGAAAATTACTGTCTAATTTGGGCGCGTATTGAATTTTTCTCACGATGCTTCCATCGGCGTAAATGAAATAATATTCTGTTGCTTCTGGCCTTTGATCTCCTACATCATCAGTAGGGACTTTGTAATCTGGATTGATCAAATCATATGACCACTTGATCACTTTTCGCACCTCATTATCTTCGATGATTTCTACTTCAGTATGCCCGAGTAATCGATCAGACATGGGTTCATGACAGCCGGGATTCCCGCCGCCCCATGTCTCTACAAAGCCATAGGTAAATTGTGAGTAGGAGTTTAAATGCCATAGCGGGATGCTGTTGGCTAGTTCCCAGAAAACAAACTTTTTATCCTCTTGAGCAAAAGGAAAGGCATCGTCAAATGTGATAACCAAGGCAGAATCTGTATAGCCAGACCAGGTGTAAGGACGCGCTATAATTTGAAAGCCAGTAGCAGTATCAGTTTGATCAATTAAAGGCAATTGGCTGACTCTAATGTTGTCAAATTGTATCTCCCCATCGATAGAAAATAGACCTATGTAGTAGGAATCTAGAAATGTTCCCCATTCTCTAGAAGGAGCCAACTCCATCCAATCTTGATAAAATTTCCCATCAATTTCTTTTTCTACAGCATAGTAGAAATGAAGAAACTGTTCTTTTTCATGCCTTAAAATTCGGAGCTTATTGGCTGTTTCGCTAAAGGGAATGGAGTATTCCTGACCAGTCAATGAGTGAGTATATCTCGTTCTTTCGGCGAGATTTGTATTGTCAAGCACATCTGGATTGCCCCCTTGCATGTCCGTCAATTTGACCTCAATGATTCCCTGATTATCCCGTCCAATAGTGATCATGGCATAGTCCTGAGGACTTGGCACCCCATTTACCGATTTTATTAGGGCTAACGCTGCTCCGTCTTCTCGGTCGAATTCAACTTCTACCTCAAAATGTCCTGAGAAATCATTGGGTGAGTAATATGCGCCAAAAGCCTCGCCCGTCGTCTTCTCTATGTTGAGGGCCCCGTTTACCAGTTCAATCACACCAGTAGATCCAGCTAGGCTGAACGCTTTCCAATCGTCTGATTGATTTGCAAACTCATCACTATAAAGTACAGTTCCGAACTGAGCCAAGGCTGAGAAGTGCAGACAAATTAAAACTCCTACTAGTATGGATCGAATAATTGGGTTATTCATGTAAAGCAGATTGTTTTAAGAGCCAGCATTTTATCTCGCAAAACACTGGCTCTTGTTATAAAGGGAGGATTTAGCTTTTAAGAAGGGCTTAAAGGACCTCTACAACAGAAATATCGTCTAAGGTGATACCCTCTTTGAAATTATCCATTGAATCCCAGGTCCCAGCTTTGAAGACTAAGAATATGGTGCCGTTTCCAGTCAACTCGTCCTGAGTCAAAGTAAAGGTGCCATCTGCTGGAAGAAGCTTATCGTTGCTTGGATCTGGCGTACAGCCTTGAGCAACACTTACAAAATCCCCGTCAAAAGGATCGTTTGCACAACCTGAATCTGGAGAATCGAAACTGGAAACATAAAGTCTTAAGCCATTAGAATTGTAATCATCTTCCATCGCTGGATCTGCATTTCCTAGGTAAAGTTCAAACCAGATGTTATGTGTACCACTACTCTTTATTGAGGCGCTAAATTTGTATTTCTTTCCCGCCTCGACGGCAACTTCTTGCCATAGGTAGGCTTGTGAATAACTGAACCCGTCTCCATTGTCCCAGACAAATGCGTCATTTAAAAAAGCGTGGTTTACATTGTTGTCGGTCCAAACATTTCTAAAGGTCCACTTGGTTTCATCTGCCATATCTCCTCCCTCAACGACATTGGTTGCTACGGGCACTTCTAGCGTAGTTGTATTTTCGCCACCTTCATTTTTGACGGTAAGCACGACCGTATATTTGCCACTTTTGGTATAGGTATAGGAGGGACTTTGCTCTGTCGAAGAACCGGCACCATCACCAAAATCCCAGAGGTATGAATCTGCCCCAATAGAGAGATTCTCAAAGTTCACTGTGCCGCTGTTATCAGTAGCTACTTCAAATTCGAAAATAGCTCTGGGGGGGTCTATCACGATTGGCTTCTCGCAAGCGACGGAAAGCAATAAGGTAATTGCACAAAGAGTACTAAATAATGATCTAACAGTTTTCATTTTCTTTGAGTTTAATTAGTAGTAAGTCAAATTTGCCTGATACTTATTTATCTATATCCTTGCACTAGGCTCGGATTCAAATCCATCTCGGTTTGAGGAATTGGGAGGAATAGTTTTTCCTGAGACATATTGTATTGGACAGCTTGGCCTGAGCGCAAATCGATTTCCTGAAGAGCTTGCATCGTGGAGATTGCCTGCTCATTTCTGACCAAATCGTTCCACCTTTCTCCTTCAAAAGCCAATTCTAGCCGCCTTTCTTGCAGTATGACTTCCCGTAGTTTGCTTTGGGAGCCTTGCTCATCAGCGGTCAACTCATCTAAGTTCACCCGTCTACGAACTTTGTTTACCTCATTCGCTGCTTCTGTAAGTCTGTTCAATCCGTTAAGGGCTTCCGCTTTCAGCAGAACGATGTCCGCATATCTTATCAAGTAATTGTTATTATCACTGGCCCAGCCACCTGCTGTTTTCCATTTGTAGACAAAGGGAATGACGCTGTTTTGTTGATTCCCCCAGTATTCATCGATCCAATTGACAGATTCGAAGATGACAGATGCATTGAGGCGGATGTCATCCCCTTCTTCCTGAAACACGCGAATGAGATCTTGAGAAGGCGTCATAAATTTTCGCCAACTATCTCCACTCAAGGAGGGAGGCAATAAGAGTTGTGGACGTAGGCTTCCTTCTTGCCCCCCCACATATTGCATCTCAAGTATAGATTCTCTATTGTT
>CAZHOC010000767.1:0-3720 GCA_964534295.1 uncultured Bacteroidia bacterium
ACAGTAGACCAGAAACGCCAAAAGTGGTTTCAAAATTGTTGATAACTCGGCTCCAGGCCATCGCGGTGCCGGTCAAAGGGCAGTAGTTGAGGGCAAATTTTTTGTCGCCGATGCCATCATTGACGATTTCATGCCAGTCGAGGACGAAATGTGGATATGCCTTGGTTTCGTCTCCGACTTTGACGCCTACGACTAGACTATTATCCTGCAACTCAACGGGCGCATTGGCTACATCGGCAAATACGGGTTCGTCGATGGAAGGAATGCCGTCTTTGCCAGGGCCCCCATCAAAAACGTCGCGTTCGGGGATCAGCCAAGCTTGGCTATTGTTTCCGCCGCCGCCTCGGCCGGGGGTAGGCTGTTGCGTGTCATCACAGGCTATGAGGGCAAAGCTTGCCCACGCAAAAGCGATCAAAAAATGATTTCTTTTCATAATAAGGAGCAGGTTTGAGTTTTTGGAAGCTATAAATTATTGATAGCTGGCGCTTTTGCCTGTCCGACAGCTGACAGAAGAGGATTTTGAATGTCGAATGCTGATTATTCACAAAGGTGCTTCGACTCCGCTCAGCATGACAAAGGGCTTGTCACATTGTCCCGATAATTATCGGGAGCCGAAATGCCTTTAAGGGGATGATCGTTCTGCGCAGCAAGTGGAGATTTACAAAGTTGCTTCGACTACGCTCAGCATGACAAGGGGGCTTTAGCGCTAGTCTAAAACCATCTATAAAAAGATTAGTTCTACCTTTAAAGCCTCAATCCACTCTTATGCGCAGATTTTTTCGTAAAGCGAAGCCAGACCCCCAGCAACAACTCGCTCTCTTAATGGAGGCGATAGAGCAAGAGGATCGGGCTGAGGGCGAAAAAATCCTCAAGGAGCATCCTGAACTCCTCAACCTGCGCAATGCTTATGGGACTTTTCCGCTGCTTTATGCGGTGACGCGGCAGTCGATGGAGATGGTTGATATGTTGTTGGCAGCTGGGGCGGAGGTCAATCAAAGCAATCGAGATGATAGCCATGCGCTGGCCATTGCGGTTTTGGAAAATCATCTCGGCCTCGCCGAACGCTTGCTCAAGGCTGGCGCCAATCCCGACCGGCCTGATCGTTATCAGGCGACTTTGCTGTTTTACTGTGCACAAAACAATCTCGCGCCTATGGCCGAGCTGCTTCTGCGCTATGGCGCCAATCCTTCTCGACGCGAAAATGAAGGAGACACTCCTTTGATCTATGCCGTGATGGCCAATGCGCTCGAAACCGCCAAAGTCTTACTGGAAAATGGGGCGGACAAATCGGCCAGAAACTTTGACGGACTCAACGCTTTGGACAAAGCCCATCATCCGGAGATGCAAAAGTTATTGGCCTAAAGCTGACAGAAAAGGATTTGACTGCATGCAATATTGCTGGCTTTTGTGCGCTAAAATGAGCCAAAAAGCCCCTATTTACCCTCGATTTGACTGCTTTTGATGTTTTGAGCTTGCGTAATAAATCTCACTTAGTACGTAAATTCGGTTTTGTCATATTGTCGTAACAATTGCCAAGCAAGTCTCCTTTGACTTGCTCATTTTGCAATCGTTAAATCAAATAGCAATCGATGGTATCTTCCTACTCTTTAGAACTTTGGATTCCTCCTACTTCCTCTGACAGTGTCAAAAATCTATTACCGATCAAACAGGGAAAAGCGCGCTCTTTGCTGCGTATGTTTGAGCGACATGAGGCGGATGAACCCAGCGTTTTTGCGGTCAATGCAGTGTTGGATGAGTGGGAAATACTCGCACCTCAACTTCTCGATGCCGGTCTGGAAGGGCATCATGCGTCGATCTGGTTAGACGGTAAATACGAACAAAATTTCGGTATTCAACTCGATCCTTTGAGTTTGATGCGTCTGGGGCAAGAACGCCTGCGTCTCTGTTTTAATGGTGAGCGCCAAATGGCGGCAGATTGGGAGATGTTTGATCCTTCGCTTGCTTCACGCGCAGTCAATATCAAGGATATTTGCATAGAAAATGAGGGAGTGGACGAGCTGCCTTATTTGATGGGCCCCGTTCCGGTAACGGTCAGCCTCGATGATGGGACAATCTGGCAGGCTCAATATGTGCCAGCTCCCTATCTACATCGTATGCAAAAAGAGCAAAATGGGTTTTTCTGGGCGCCCGATATGATCGTAGTGCCCTTTGTCAATCGTCAAGAAGTAGAAAAATCCATCCTTCTGTTGATGAGACAGCAAAAATTCGAGCGAGCCTTTGCCAATGTAGAGCAAGAGTTTAAATCTGAGGCAGAGGCTGGGCAAAGCATTTTCGAGTTACAGATCATCCGCGAAGGCATCGCTGATATTCCTCTGGCGGAGATCTTCAATATTTCTCGTGCCAATGTCAGCGTAAACCAACAGTTTTGGCGCTGGCGCAACGTCCAATACCACCAGCAGAACTGCTTCGATTATCTCCATCATTATCAGGAGTTGATTCAGGAGCATTATCCTAGTCTCAAAAAGCTAGGCATCAAGCGTCAGGACATTTCCATCAAAATGCAGTACCGCTATAAAGGTAGCTGTAATCTGGAGCTACATCCTGAGACCTTGTACAATTTGGGTCGTTCGGGTATCTCCTTGGAGATTAGTTGCGAGCAGGCCACTCGTGCGGTAGCGCGCTGTTTGGAGTAGGCGCGTTGGCAAATTGATGGCTTGAACCTAACTTCACGCCATGCGAACGCTCACCCCTCTCAACAAAGCCTACCTCATGATGCACATTGCCATCGTGTTGTACGGCTTCACCGCTATCCTCGGCAAATTGATTGACTTGCCAGGCATTACGATAGTGGTGTATCGGATGGGGATTACCATGTTGAGCCTATTGTTTATCCCCGGAGCGATCAAAGTCGCCCTTGGGCTACCCACCAAGACCCGCTGGAAGATCGCCTTCATTGGGCTTCTGATGGCAATCCATTGGGTGACCTTTTTTCAGGCGATCAAGCTTTCCAATGTCAGTATCACCTTAAGCTGCCTGGCCTCAACGGCCTTATTTACCTCCTTATTTGAGCCTTTATTCTTTAGGCGGCGCATCCAGTGGTATGAAATCCTCTTGGCGGCTATGGTTATCGTGGGTTTCCTCTTCATCTTTGATGTGGCGGGAGAGCGCTATTGGTTGGGGATGTTGGTGTCAGTGGTATCGGCCATTACGATTGCGCTAGCGAGTGTGATCAATAAAGCAGTCGTAGACGAAGTGGAAAATGTCTTTTCAATCACCTTGATCGAGTTTATTGCTGGGGTGGCAATATTGCTGCTCGTTTTTCCGATTTACGTGCAGTTTTTTCCCGAGACCCCTATCGTTCCGCAAAGCGGGATGGATTGGATATATCTCATCATCTTGGCCCTGCTTTGTACTACTTTGGCTTACTCGCTGACGATGATGGCGCTGCGACACGTGAGCGCTTATACCACTACCCTATCAATCAATCTCGAACCGATTTACGGCATGCTGATGGCGGCATTTTTCTTCCAAGAAAATGAGGAACTAGGCTGGCGATTTTATATCGGAGCGGCCATTATTTTGGCCTCGGTCGTGCTGCATCCCGTTTTGAAACGGCTAGGTAAGGAGGGATAGCCGCTTCGCGGAACGCTTATCTCCAATTTTCCTTTCGACAGAGGCCCGAGCAGCGGGCCGACGAGAAATCTCCTTGATTTCAAGATGTAATTACAATTTGCTGGATAGGAGATTTCTCGTCGGCCT
>CAZHOC010000768.1:0-3719 GCA_964534295.1 uncultured Bacteroidia bacterium
GGGCAACTATCACGGACATGCCGATAGCTTTTTGATTCAAGCAGGCAGTGGTGCCTTGACTATGGGCGTTCCTAATAGCCCAGGGGTACCACAAAACAGCGCCAATAACACCCTCATCGCTCAATACAATGATTTAGAAAGTGTAAGGCAGTTAATTGATGCAAATCCTGAGCAAATTGCCGCCTTGATCATCGAGCCAGTAGCGGGCAATATGGGATGCATTCCTCCACAAGAAGGCTTTTTGGCCGGATTGCGAGAGCTTTGCACTGAGGCAGGCATTGTGTTGATTTTTGACGAAGTGATGACGGGCTTCCGCCTCGCTCCCGGAGGTGCCCAGGAACGTTTTGGTATTACGGCCGACTTAGTTACCCTAGGCAAAATCATCGGCGGCGGCATGCCAGTGGGTGCGTTCGCCGGTAAGGCAGAAATCATGAACCATCTCGCTCCCATCGGGCCAGTATATCAAGCAGGGACTTTGAGTGGCAACCCGATTGCTATGATCAGCGGCTTGACGACGCTCCAGCATTTGGCAGATGATACTCAACTTTACCAAGGATTAGAAGATAAGGGTGCTTTGCTCAGACAAGAGCTAGCCGATATCTTGAAAGACATCCCTCATCAGATCAATCAGCTAGGATCGATGATCAGCGTGCATTTTTGTAAGGAGCCAGTTAGGGATTATGAATCTGCAAAAGCAGGAAATAATGACCGCTTCCGCGCTTTCTTCCATCAGATGCTTTCAAGAGGAATTTACCTTCCCCCATCTGCATTTGAGTCCTGGTTTTTCTCTATCGCCCTTACCGATCAGCATATCGAAACGACTCTGGCCGCAGCCAAGGCGAGTGTGGCACATATTTGAGAAAAAAAATAAGCGTTCTGCGAAGCAGTAACAAACGAAAATCGCTTACTAGCTCTTAGCCTTTCTGCCATCTGATAGAATAATTGTGGAAGAAGGACTATGTTGATATTGTAGGTTTAGATCATGATTTTGAGCCCTACCCAAATATTTACTTTATTCACATTTACATTGAAGAAGGAAGTAAAAGAAATAGCATATGGCTCAACCGAAGTTCATTTTTACATTTTTCACGCTTAATTGTCTCCTTTTTTTTTCTATGCAGGCCCAAAAGTATAGTGAGAGTGATTATAAAATATATTCCGTAAAAGAGGGACGGGAAGTTTCTCTTACTGAGATGGTCAATTCTATAGCGGGAATTGATGTCTTATTCTTTGGGGAGGAACACGATGACAGCCTGGGCCACTGGTTGCAGGATACTATTTATGCTCAAATGCTGCAAAGGTACCAGGAGGTCACGCTCAGCATGGAAATGTTTGAGACTGATTGTCAGCTAATATTAGATGAATACTTAGGAGGATTTATTGCGGAAGATAAATTTGCCAAGGATGCTAGAGCCTGGCCAAATTATCAAGATGCTTATCGCCCCCTAGTAGAGCGAGCCAAAGAAAACGGAATGAGGGTCATCGCCGCCAATGCCCCGAGAAGATATGTCAGCATGGTTGGTAGCAAAGGCGCCAAAGCGCTGGAACAATTACCAAAATCATCGCTACAGTACTTGCCCAAACTCCCTATCTATACGGGAGATAGCAATTATTATGAGCGCTTTCAGGAGATTATGGGCGGGCATGGAGCATTAAGCCCTGAGATTTTTGATGCGCAGTGCACATGGGATGCATCCATGGCTTATCAAGTTTATCAGCATTGGCGGAAGCACAAAAACGGGCTCATTTTTCATCTCAATGGACGCTTTCACACGGATTATCAGCAAGGCACCATCACTCAATTACGCCGTCTCAACTCAAAAATCAATATTCAGAATATTAGCTGCTTTAGAGCGGAAGACTTTGCAAATCCAGATTGGGAAGCCTACAAACCATTGGGAGATTTTATCATCATTAGCGCTTCCTAAACGCTTAGCGGCAAGGTCTAGGCTTAGTGATATGCTTCGCAGAACGTTTATCTCCTAGGCTCAGCCCCATTTGAGTCCTTTTCAAACCGTCCAGAATTCAAAAATTACCGTTCAGCCGCCAAAGCCCTATTTCACCACTTTTACTGCTACCTTTATATCACAGGTTAAAGTAAAGAATGAGCAAGGGTTAGGGTGGCTCTCCCAAAGCGGGATCGTAGCCCCCTAATTTTTTTGAGATCAGATGAGCATTTCGTCTGGTCTTTTTTTTGTCAACTCCCGATAGCTATCGGGAGCGCAGAACGCTTATCTCTACACTCCGCTGCGAGCCACTACCTTCAGGTCCATGCCGACCGCTATTTCGCCTTCTCCTTCATGCACCAAGTTCACCCCAAACATGATTTGATTATCAGTTTGGCGATATTGGGCTAGGGTGCGATTGGGTTCTTTTTTCATCTCAGCTGTAAGCTGATCAATATTAGGGACTTGACAACGTACGCAGGGTTTCACACAGTTAAACTTGACCTCGCCCATCGTGAAATGGTCCCAATAATCCTCCGCATGGGGACGGCCACCAGTAAAAACTAAATTGGGTCTAAAACGGTCCATTGGCACTGGATCTTCAAGCCTACTGTTGAGATAGTCCAAGCTAGACTGCCCGATAATCAGATGAGGATAACCATCGGCAAAGCTGACTAAGTGCCCGGTCTTTTTGGCTCGATGATCTTCTTCGCCCATGTAGACTAAGTGACAACTCGTTTTGAGAATCGAAGAAAACCACTCATCGGCTTCTTGGCTTACCAAATGTGACTCTACCTCATCATTCCAGATGCTAACTTGTTTCGCAGCACCTAAGTCCGGTTGCAAGCTCAAAACCAAAGGTTCTGTTTGTTTTTGACGATGCCGTACCACCATATTTTCTCCATCCAAGCGTACCTCCAACAAGGCCATTGCACGGAAGCCCCTCTGACTCAAAAACTTACCATTTTCGTCGACCAACATCCAACGACGATCATATTGCAGGCCTCTGTCCGTAAGCTTCGCCTGAGAAACAGAGATCCCACCTAGGGATTTGATGGGATAGAGATAGATTTCACTCAGTTGCATTAGATTTCTAGCTTTTGTGCTAAGTTAGGATAGAATTTCAAATCCACCAGCTTGAGTACATTTCCTAATATACTGGCTACCAATCGTCTCATTTTAGAGGGCTTTCAAGCCTATCGGACTGAGTTCAATCATATTACACAACGGGCCGTAGCCCGCTTCGAAAATCGTGATTGGGCAGGTATGCAACGAGACAGCAAAGAGCGACTCCGGGTCTACAAAAAGAAGGCCATGGAAATCGCCATGCAAGTAAGGCGTCTTTTGCAGGAAAACTACAATAATCGCGGTCTCTGGGTTATTCTCAAGCAAGCTTATGCTCACGAAGTTGCCCATCTTGATGATACCGAAATCGCCGAATCCTTTTTCAATTCGGTTTGTCGCAAAGTTTTTGGCGGCATGGGGGCAGAGCAAGAATTCATGTTTGTAGATGGGGCTATCATGCGTCTAGATTCTGAGTCTTCGGCGCCCATTTTTGAGGTTTACCCGCTGCGCGGAACGATTGAAGCCACCATCAGAAAATTGATGGGCAAGTTGCAGTTTCAATCTCCATTTGAAGATTTGGAGCGAGACATCAAAAACATCAGTGATCGCCTCCACCAAAGCTTCTTCAATCAATCTGGCGAAGAGGGGGAGACACAGTTAGAAATTCTAAAAACCATTTTCTTTCGCAACAAAGCAGCCTATATAGTG
>CAZHOC010000769.1:0-3718 GCA_964534295.1 uncultured Bacteroidia bacterium
CGGAAGTATGGAAGGCACCTCAGGATAAAGCTGTTTTGATAGAGCTAAATAAGTAGCCGGATTGGGCAATTCGGTGTAGGTCTTTATTAAACTACGCTTCATTTGCTCATAATTATTGGCCAGGCTCAACTCAAAAGATTCTACATGCCGGAAACTGATGCCATAATAGTTTTCTTCTACATTCTCAAAAAAGGAAATCCGATAGGCAAAAGCCTTGACAGCTTTGTAGGCTTCAAATTGTAAGAGCAGATAGCCTTCTTGCCGATATAATGGCGTAATGCCAATAGGCTCTATCCGCACATCCGCTTCAATAGTCTCGTAAATTTCTTTGCCAGACCTTAGACTAGCTTTTATTTCAGGTAGCGCATATTCAACTATACTCCCGATCTCTTGCAGATCTGGATTTTCTTGAATCTTGGGCTCGTATTGAAGCTTCATTTTACGAAACTCCTCTACATTTAATTGGTTAGGGAACTTACCCCTGAGTTTATTACGACCTTCTTGAAACTGATGAAGGTTCTGATAATGAGAGACTAAGTCGGAAAAAGCAGGATAGAGCTTAAACTCCGCGAACTCGCGACTTACCTGATTGAGATAAGCGAGAAGCACATATTTTTTGTATTCAAAATCTAGGGTACCTTCTAAAAACCAATCATTGCTCAGATTCTTCATAATAGAATATACAAAATTCTTCATATAGAATCTGAGCCAATGCCCCGCATATTTTTACCCAATAGACACGCTGGAAAACTTGTTAGGCTCCTAAGGCTTCTTTGGCCGCCGCCACCACCTTTTTGGTATTACCAACGAATATCTCATCTCCTAAGACTAAAACAGGCCGCTTGAGGAAAGTATACTCCTCCAGGATCAAGCTTTTATAATCCTCTTCCCCCAATTCCTTTTCATGTAAGCCCATAGCACGATACTTCATCGCTCTCCGACTAAAAAGCGCTTCATATGAACCTGCCAATCGATGCATTTCTTCGATTTGTTCGGTGGTGATGGGCTCTGTTTTGATATCCTGCATTTGTACTTCAGGTCCAAAACCTAATTCTTTGATGATACGGGCACAGGTACTACAGCTAGATAGATAATAAAACTTACTCATTGGGTTAAGCGTTTTGCAGAGATTCGATCAATGCTTCCTTGGTATTTTGGAGCTCGGTTTCGAGACCAAGCGGATAAAAGGCGGGACTGTCTAGGCTTTGGTATTCTTCACCTAATTGGCTGAGCTCTCTCAGGCAAAGGGAACGAACGTTCTCCAAAGGAGGAATATCATACACCAATTTTCCTTGCTTGTAAATTGGCTTCAGCAAATCCTCTTCCTCAACAGGCTGCCATTGTTTTTGTTGTCCAGCAAAAGTAACAAATTCTCCTTTGGGTTGGCTGCCTAGCTCATTCCAGATTACATCACCATTAAGCATTCCATTTTCATCTCGGCTTCGCCGAACGTTTAACACTCCCGGGTTGGAAATTTTAATCTTTTGCTCAGAGAGTTTGATCTTATACTCCCACTCCCCTTCTTCATTTTTCAGAGCCGCCAATTTGTATACTCCCCCCAAGGCGGGTTGATCATAAGCCGTAGCTAAACGGGTTCCAATGCCCCAAACATTGATCTTTGCTCCCTTTGCCTTTAGTTCACGCATTCGATATTCATCAAGATCATTGCTCGCTACTATGCTTGCTTGGGGAAAACCTGCTTCGTCCAGGATTTTACGCGCTTCAACGCTCAAAGCCGCCAAATCGCCAGAGTCTAGCCGAATGCCTAGCATTTCATGCCCCTTTGTCCTGAGTTCTTTCCCTACTTCTATGGCTTTATTGACTCCTGCAATGGTATCATAAGTATCTACCAAAAAGATGCAATTATTAGGCATCGCTTCGGCATAACGCGCAAATGCCTCTTCTTCCGTGTCAAAGCTCATTACCCAGCTATGTGCATGCGTTCCCTTGATGGGTATCCCAAATTGATAACCAGCCAAAACATTGGAAGTGCCTACACAACCACCTATATAAGCGGCTCTACTGGCACCTACTCCCCCATCTGGACCTTGCGCTCTACGCAGCCCAAACTCCAAGACAGGATCTCCTTCAGCTGCTTTCACAATGCGGCTAGCCTTGGTAGCGATGAGGGTAGAGAAGTTAATGATATTGAGTAATGCGGTCTCTAACAATTGACATTGCAGCAAAGGACCCTGTACTCTCAGTAATGGCTCATGCGGAAAAACCACTTTCCCTTCCGGAATTGCCGCGATATTACAGCTGAACTCCATATTGCGGAGATATTCAAGAAATGCATCTTCGAATAAGGCATTGCCGTCGTTACCTTTTAATTCCCCCAAATAGGCGAGCTCATTTTCAGAAAAACCAAAAGCATTTAGCCATTCAATTGCTAATTCTAAGCCAGCCGAAATCGCATAGCTACCCTTAAATGGGGCTTTGCGAAAGAAAAGATGAAACACAGCTTCTTGCTCATGAACCTCTTGTTTCCAATAGGCATAAGCCATGGTCAATTGGTAGAGATCAGTCAGCAAGGGAGATGTTGATGTAAACATTTTGTGTATTATTTACACATATATACTATACAATTGGGCTAAGCGTTCGGCGCAGCCGCAAAAAAAATCTAAATCTCTTTGTAAACCCCTAAGCCAAAAAGACTAAAATCATAGCGCACGGGGTCTTCAGGGCACATTTTGCGTAATTGTTCAGTTAACTCTAATGCTGCCTTCCAATCATTTTGCTTGCGACTCAATAAGCCAAGCTTGCGTCCAACATTGCCAGTATGGACATCTAATGGCATAATCAAAAGGGCAGGATCGATAGATGGCCAGATGCCAAAATCTACCCCGCGCTTGTCTTGCCTTACCATCCAGCGTAGGTACATATTGATTCGTTTAGCGGAAGAGCCCTTGGCAGGATTAGCAAGATGCTTATGGGTGCGTTCGGGGAAGCCAGCCCAAGAAGTTAAGCGTTCTCGAGCAGAGAGTATACCGTTTTTGATATCCTTATCTCCGGCTTTGATTCCGGCAGCAAAAATTGTTTCTAAGCTGTCACCAGACTGGTAAACGGCTCTTAAGGACTCCAATAAGGCCAAACAATCAATCCCATTAAAGGTGCGATGGACAAAATTTTCGAGATGATGCCAATCCTGCTTGTCCGCTTGTAGTATAAAAGCATGAGGCTGCATTTCCATCGCCTCAATGATCCGTTTGGCACTTCTGATAATTAAATCCCTCCTACCCCAAGCAATCAAGGCGGTCAGAAAGCCTGAGATCTCTATATCCTCCTTTCGGCTAAATAAATGAGGTATCTGTACGGGATCGTCCTCCACAAAATGGGGGCGATTATACTGTTCATACTTTTGGTCGAGTAAAGCTTTGAGTTCACTTGGCTTCATGAGCTAAGGTCGGTGTGTCTATGGGGAGATTGCTCAGCGTGTATACGAATCGCATAAGTTGCGACTGCAATCCCAATAAATAAGGAGGAAAAGGCGCCAATAGTCGCCCGATAATCTTCTAAAAAGAGTAAAAAGTCATACAAACCATGCAACATGATCGCCACAAATAGGCCCAGCATGCGATAAGCGATACTTTGCATAGGCGTTTTGGCGAACTTTGCCTTGCCCACAAAGAAGCCCATCATCACCCCAAACATGGCGTGTCCGGGAACAGCGGTCAGCATACGTAAAACACCAATAGAAAATTCATTACCCGCACTACTC
>CAZHOC010000770.1:0-3714 GCA_964534295.1 uncultured Bacteroidia bacterium
GGCTGTGGAGAGAGTCTGCGAGAAAAACCCAGACTATAAGGATATTCAAGTAGGATTTCTTGCCCTCAACAAGCAAGGGGAATATGGGTCCTATTGTATTCAAACGGGTTTTGATTATGCTATCAAGGACGCAAACACAGACAATGCCCTTATCAAAGCTAAATACAAAGTGAAGGGCTAAGTATTGTGAGATTTTATTCCTGCCGGCCTTGCCGAACGCTTATCTCTAAAAATAGAAACTCAGATTTTTTATATCCTAGACTCAGTTATTCCTATGTCCGTCAAATTAGAAGTTTGTATAGATTCTGTTGCCTCAGCCCTAGCAGCAGAAAAAGGTGGTGCTCACCGTTTGGAGCTATGTGGTAATCTTGCCGAAGGCGGGACTACCCCCAGTTCGGGTATGGTACAAACCATTCAAGCCGTTTGTGCTCTGCCCATCATGATGATGATTCGTCCTCGTGGAGGAGACTTCCTTTACTCCAGGATGGAGTTCGCCGTCATGGAGCGAGATATCGAGGAAGCAAAGCGCCTCAAGGTAGCCGGTATCGTTATTGGCTTGCTGACCAAAGATGGTAAAATAGATAAGCTTAGGGCGGCGAGATTGATTGAAAGAGCCCGCCCCTTGCCTGTTACCTTTCATCGTGCCTTTGATATGGCTCGCAATAGCAAAGACGCCTTAAAAGCCTTGCGCGATTTAGGGGTGGATAGATTACTTACTTCTGGCCAAGAAGCGACTGCCCCTGAAGGCACTAAGCTAATTGCTCAGCTCGTCAAAAACGCCGGCCGCAAACTGAAAATTATGCCCGGAGGGGGGCTAAATGCAGAAAATATCGCTCAATTAGTCGCAGAAACCGGAGTAAAAGAAGTACATGCAACTGGTAACCATGTACTCCCCTCCGAGATGGAGTACCGAAACGAAAAAATCTTTATGGGCGTCCCCGGTATGCCCGAATATTCCCTCAAGCAAACTAGTCCAGATAATATTAAAGCCATGTTAGCAGCCCTAAATGGATGATCTATGTTCCCAATGAGTAAGCGTGAAAAGCAAGGGAAGATCTGGGTAATTATTCTTCTCCTCGCTCCCCTCGTCCTGATGGGAGGAACGCTCATTTGGGATATCGTTACCGATGTCTATGATATGTGGGAGACTTGGCTCATTATATTGTCTGGTATCATCTTCGCCATGCTCAGCTTGATCAGTCTTGCGGTCTTCCTCGGCAAGCGCTGGGCGCATGCCCTCCTCATTATAGTCTCACTCTTAAGCCTCTTAGGACTCTTATGGGAGCAAATTCAATATGAGCCAGAGGAGGTCCTTAATTACACCCAACCTGGAGAAGTTTTATACTCGATCATTTTTTACGTACTACCTGCCTTTTTGCTTTTTCTGCCTCCGCCGAACGCTTTTCTTCGCTACCAAAGAGAGAAGGCTTCAAGACATCTAGATGTCCTAGAGCATCAGCTCAACCAAATTGGAAAAAATGAATAAACTGGAAGCCACAGGCCAAAAATGGTTCTGGCTGATATTGATTTGGATTTCCTGTCCCAGTATTTGGGAGGTATCACGCTTCATATATCGTCTTTTCGCCTCCGGGATAATTTTTACGGATGTCTCTATCAATTACTTTGGCATGTTGATAGACCGCATATTTATTATGCTGTTTATTGCTTTATGCTTTTTTCTGCTTTACAGAGGCTTTGTATGGATCAAATGGCTTTTTGCGGGCGTTTCCTTAGTCGTATCTAACACCTTTGTTTTTTTAGTGTGGTCAAATTTTGCCGGCAGCTCCACTACAGGCAATGCTCAAAGCTTCTTATACAGAGATCTTGCTTCAATATTCTTTTTCTTCCTGATACCTTGTGTATTACTGCTGTTTTTACCTGCTTCCAAAGCTTTTCTGCGCTATCGTCAGAAGCTACGCAAAGGCGAGCTAGATCCCATTGCACACAAACTTGACCAAATAGGGAAAGATGAATAAAAAGGAGGCTAGAGGTTTTAAGTTATTCAGCTTAGTCTTCTTACTGCTGATAGGACCAAAGCTATTACGCATAGCAAAAATACTCTTGAAAGTAGTCGAGAATCCCTATTCAGATTATATCCAGAGCTTCCAAATAGCCTCTGGTACCGTCTTTTTTCTCATTGTCTTTCTTACCACAGGAGCCTTTGTCTTGATGTACAAAGGCTATCGCTGGGCCAAAATAGTGTATTTGATTCTCCTCACGATTCCCATTGGAATTTTGGTTTATGGTCTTTTTGTCTTTTTAAATAGATATGGATATTCAGAACAAGAAAAAAGCATGTATTTTAATCTCAGCAAGGAGATTTTATATCTATTGGTCCCAGGACTATTATTATTCATGCCTTCCATTAAGAGTTTCTTAAATTATCGATACCGAAACAGAATAGGGGATGTAAACAAAATAGAAGAACAGCTCAACCAAATCGGCAATCATGAATGAACTCGCAGCAAAAGGCCAAAAATGGTTTTGGTTCGCTTTTTTAATCTTTATGGGGTATTGGTCCTGGCAAATATTTGCCTTTGGACTAGCTTATTTTGAGATCACGGCAGAGGGCGGATTATCATCTTCTTTCTTTCTTGAGCTAGGTCGTAAAGTCTTCATTCTTAGTTTAGTGGGTTTAGCTTTTTACCTGATGGATAAAGGCTTCGAATGGCCAAAGAGCGCTTTTTGTACTATCACGCTGATCTATGCTGGGATTTTCTTTTATACTTTCATGTTTGGCGTTGCTACCTGGTTGGAGGACTCTATCGGAGATATAGAGGGATTTATTTTGGAATCTATTCTGATATTTGCCTTCTACCTTACGCCTCCTTTTATTCTCATGTTCTCCCCAGCCGCGAAAGCCTATCTCAAGCATAAGCAGGCGCTAAGAAAAGGAGAAATTGATAACCTAGACGAGCAGCTCAACCAAATTGGCAATCATGAATGAACTCGAATCGAAGGGACAAAAATGGTTCTTTGTAGCGCTGATCCTATTTGTATTATATAAATTTTGGCTCATAATCCGTTTTGTCCCTGCTATCATTGAATTCGGCGGAATTGGTTTTCTTTCTCCCATGATAACAAGCAAGCTCTTCGCCATCATCTTATCCTCATTGGCTTTCTTCTTAATGTACAGAGGATTTAAATGGCCCAAGTGGGCATTTAGCAGCGTCGTTGTGATTCAAGCTGCCAGTACTTTTTACCGTAGCTTTAGAGGATTAAATAGCACCGCAGAAAACGCCAATCTACTAACAAGCCTAGCTAGTATCATCCTTATTGTAGGACTCTTCTATGTGGTGCCTGCCTTCTTGCTGGTTTTATCTTCCTCAGTAGATGCCTTTTTACAATATCGTATCGATAAGCGCCTTGGTAATCCCGAGCGCTTCGAACAAAAATTAAATCAAATCGGAAACAATGAATGAAGTTGAAGCTAGAGGCCAAAAATGGTTTTTATTAGTATGCGCCCTAGGAGTTGGACCTCAAATCTGGAACTTAGGGCATTATCTCTATAAAAGCCTTGTCTTAGGAGAATCGGCTGGGGAATTATCCTTCATCATTACGCTACTGCAGGGCTTGGTTTCTTTAATTCTCGTCGGAGGGGTTTTCTTTTTGATGTATAGAGGTAACCTCTGGTCAAAGTGGATTTATGTTTGCCTCGCCTTCGCGGTTTTCTTGCTGTCTTCGATATCTGCTATTGCCATGCTAACGAGTCCT
>CAZHOC010000771.1:0-3711 GCA_964534295.1 uncultured Bacteroidia bacterium
TGTCGGAGTCTGCGATTCGCGGTATGGAGTTGTTCGAAACCGAAAGATCAGAGTGCTTCCACTGTCATACTGGTTTTAATTTTACCGATGATGGCTTCCAAAACAATGGTCTCTATGATTATGCCGAGTATATCGCCAAAGGTGATGGGGGGCGAGCTGAGATCACAGGCCGCCAGGTGGATGAGCATTTATTCAAAACCCCTACCCTACGTAATATCGAGCTGACTGCTCCTTATATGCATGACGGTAGTTTGGCAACCCTAGAAGAGGTGGTGGAGCGATACTCGACGGTTAATAGCCGCTATCACCCCAATAAAAACGATGTCAACTTCATCAATATGAATCTAAGCGAGCAGGACAAAGCCGATTTAGTGGCTTTCCTCAAGGCCCTTACCGACGAGGAGTTTTCCAACAATCCTGCCTTTAGACCTTAGGGAAGGCTGAATAACGAATTTTGAATGTCGAGTGATCGAAGTGGTCATTCGGCATTTTTTGTTTTTAGGAGCCGCTTCGCAGAACGCTTGTCACAACCAAATCAGCGGATTTCGGATGGGTACATTGCGGCGTACCTCCTTGACAGTAAGAAAATGCTTGCCCTTTTGCCAAAGGCCCAGCCAATCCTCCCGCTCAAAGTGAATCCCCCCAAACAAAAAGGCCGGATGCGCTACGGGCCAATTCTCCCAATACATCACATCTGGTGCCAGTGGCCAAGTAGACTTATCCGCCACGTAGGGCTGCATATAGTCTAATGCTTGCTCGATATTTTGTCCTTTCTTAGCCGTATAGGCCCAAAGATCGTGCGTTTCGTCAGAGAGTATCAGGCAATTCATCGCCATGGCGTCGAGATTGAAGAGAGAATAACCATAAGGCTTTGTGCGCTCCAATTCAAGCGGAAAACTACCATCGGCAGCCATTTGATTGGGTAGTAGCGTATTTTGATAATTCTGACGGCAGAAGTTGAGAAGGCTGTCATTTTCGGTAAAGGCGGCATAGAGTCCTACCTTCATATTCCAGCAAGTGCCGTGATTATTGGGGTGCACCATTTCCTTTTTTCCGTAAGGATGAGTTGTCAGCCAAGCGCTAAAATCGGCAAACCAAGTCTTGATTGCTTGTAGTTCAGACTCGGGAATTTGGCCTGCCTCTGCCAATAGACGTGTCGCCTGTACCACCTCCATAAAATGAATCGCATCAATGATACCTATGCCTCGTCCGGTATGCCGACCTTTGATCGCTTGGGCATAAAGCAGGTTGGGATTCATGCGGGTGCTATCGTTTATGTACCAAGCCTTGAGATGTTTGCGTACTGCTTCAGCATATTTTGCTTCCTGTGTAATGACATAAGCAGAGGCCAAATTACCCACGATTTCGCTTAGCCTGACCACGGCTTTGCGATGCTCGGTAAAATTGTCGGGATTGGTCATGCCATCTCTGCGGACATAGGGGCCTTCTGGATGGGTGCTGTCTGGCCACCAATAATCTCCTTCAGAATAGAAATCATGCTTGCCGCCGGCACTCCTTGGGCTAGAGGAAGCGGTAACTGTAATGGGAGCTTCTAGCAGGTTTTGCTGAGCGAGCATCAAGACGGAGTCTTGTAGCACTTCAATTACCCATGCTTTTTTGTCGGTAGAGGCTTTGGGCTCTGCGCAACTTAAGAGCACGATCACTAAGGAAAGTGAAAGGAGGAGTCTGGTTCTAAGAGGCATGTTGCTGGTTTAGCGATTTTGATGAGGGTAAAAAAAGCAAACTGCTTCGCAAAACGCTTCTTTTTAGCTCATTATGAGCAAATTAAGCGTTCTGCGAAGCAGCTACAAAAAAATACACCCGCTCCCAATTGGTGGGCAGGAGGCAAATATATTTAGCTAAAAGCGCTCTTGATCAGCTCTTCTTGCTGGGCTACGTGTTGCTTATGATAGCCAGTGGCCGGACTCGGGCTCGCCTCACGTGCGATCACTTTTAAGCCAGGGAAATCTTCATAAAGCTCCCGCAAAATGAAGGTCCAAGGTCCCATATTGCGAGGTTCCTCTTGCACCCAAACAAACTCAGCTTTCGGATATTTTTCTTTCAGAGCATCAAGAGCGAAACGTGGTACTGGATACAATTGCTCCATGCGTACTACGGCAACATTCTTGATTTTTTGCTCCTGCTGATGCTCAAAGAGATCGTAGTAAATCTTACCAGAACATAGCAATACCTTCTTGACAGACTTGGTCGTAACATTGGGATCGTCGATCACTTCTTGGAAGCGAGTGCCAGGCCCAAATTCTTCCATCTTACTCACACAAAGCGGATAACGGAGAAGTTTTTTAGGCGTGAATACCACCAATGGGATGCGGAAGTCGCGATGGAACTGACGTCTCACGGCGTGGAAGATATTAGCCGGATAGGTACAGTTGACGATCTGCATATTGTTTTCGGCGCAAAGCTCAAGGTAGCGCTCAATGCGAGCCGAAGAGTGCTCAGGACCTTGGCCCTCGGATCCGTGCGGTAGATACTGGATCAAACCACTCATCCGCTGCCATTTGGTCTCACCACTAGAGATGTATTGGTCCATCATGATCTGGGCACCATTGGCAAAGTCGCCAAACTGAGCTTCCCAAATCACCACATTATTGGGGTTGGTAAACGAATAACCGTATTCAAAGCCTAGCACTCCGTACTCAGAAAGGAGCGAGTTGTAGGCAATGTATTTTTCTTGATTTTCTTCGTCGATGTGGTTGAGCGGGATATAGTCTTGCTCTGCGTCAACGCTCACCAATACAGAGTGGCGGTGAGCAAAAGTACCGCGACGTACATCCTGACCACTAAGGCGAACCGGACGACCTTCCAGCAATAGCGTACCATAGCTCATAAGCTCCCCTAAAGCCCAGTCGAGGCGATCCTCTTCGACCATACGTAGACGGTCCTTGAAGATTTTGACGATCTTTTTATGCGCTTTAAAGTCTTCTGGGATAGCGTGGGTTTTCTCGACGATATTTTTGAGGATACTAAGATCTACGCCTGTTTCCGGAGATTCTTTTTCAAAGTCGCTAGCCTCTACGCGGCGAATGCCTCCCCAAGTACCTTGGAGGTAGGGCGCAAACTCAAGTACTTCTCTTTGCTTGGCTTCTTCGAGTTCGGCTTGTAGTTCGGCCTTAAAAGCTTTTTCGATCTCTTTGGCCATTTGCGCTTGTACCTCCCCTTCTGCCAAGAGCTTCTCAAAATAGATCATCTTGGGGTTGGGGTGCTTTTTGATGGTCTGATAAAGCAATGGCTGCGTAAATGCCGGCTCATCAGCTTCATTATGACCATGACGACGGTAGCAGAGCAAGTCAATAAATACATCTTTATTGAAGCGCTGACGGAACTCCATTGCAAGCTCTACGGCATAAACCACTGCCTCGGCGTCATCGCCATTGACGTGGAAGACCGGAGACTGCGTTACCTTGGCGATGTCGGTACAGTAAGTACTCGAACGAGCATCTATATAGTTGGTCGTAAAGCCAACTTGGTTATTGATGACAATGTGGATGGTACCACCCGTTTTATAGCCATCAATCAAAGACATTTGGATGACCTCGTAAACAATCCCTTGGGCTGCAACAGCCGCATCGCCATGGATCAAGATGGGCGCTAGCTTGTTGTAATCACCCTCGTACTTTCGGTCGATTTTGGCACGGGCGTGGCCTTGCACTACTGGATTGACCGCTTCCAAGTGAGAGGGATTGGGCATCA
>CAZHOC010000772.1:0-3247 GCA_964534295.1 uncultured Bacteroidia bacterium
GAAGAAAAATACAGTTGCTTAATTCAATAAATGAAGAAAAGTAAAAATTTGTGTAGAATATTTAAGTAATGTGAATCTGGATTTGACTTATGGTGGAGAAGTTTATAGAAAGAGGGACGGATTATTCGCTTCGCAACGGAAAGTTGAGTGTCTACGAGACGAATTGTGCTTGTAAAGACATCAATTTCTACTTCGATCAATTTGTGCTTACCCTCATGGTGGACGGGCATAAAACAATAGAGACCAATAATCTCAAATTTGAATTTTTCCCAGGTACCTTTTTCATTCCAGAAAAAGAAGAAGTCACTCGTGTCAGTATCCCCAATGCGACGATTGATAGTCCGACCAAATGTTTGGTGCTTTCCTTGAAGCCTTCCTTTTTAGAAGCCTTCTACCAAGAGGTGCTCTATTCTGACTTGGATGAGAATATCCTCTTTAAAGGAGAGGCCGAAGACAATCGGGAGCTATATTTTTCCAATGATAAGTTATTGATTGAAGCCTTTATTCGCCTGTACAATCATCAGTTGGAAAGACCGACTCCTAGTAAAGCAATGATTGATGATCTCATCATTAAGGAAATGCTGCTGCGTCTTTTTGGTACCGAAGGACTGTTGTTGCTAAAAAAGAACTTTGAAAAGAGCATCGCAGATACCCGCATCCAAAAAGCAATTGCACACATCGGTAGTAATATTCAACAAAAATTGACTACGGAAGAATTGGCAAGAGTATCAGGTCTTGGGCAAACCACCTTTTTTAAGCGTTTCAAGCAATATACAGGCTATTCGCCGATTGCTTATATCCTACATGAACGGATCCGCCAAGCCAAGGTAATGATCCAGAAAGATAAACTTAGCTTGCAAGAAATCGCCTTCAAAAGCGGCTTCAATTCGTATGAATACTTCTGCAATAGCTTCAAAAAAATCGAAAATCTTAAGCCCAGCGAATACAAAAGAGAAAAACTCTATCACTCCTAAAATATCTTATTCGCGACAGCAGGCTTTAAATTCATTTTGCTACTTGCCTAACGTGCATTAGTTAGTTTGCTGCCTTATATTTGCGTCTATGGAAAAGTTGATCACCGTCATAGAGGGAAGCGTGGCTTATCTCACCCTCAATCGCCCCAAAGTATACAATAGTTTTGACCGCGAAATGGCTTTTGCCTTGAAGGCTGAGTTGATCAACTGCGCCGAAGACGATCGTATTCGTGCTGTAGTTATTACTGGTGCGGGCAAAGCTTTTTGTGCAGGACAAGATTTAAATGAAGCCATCGATCCTGACAACGGGCTCGACCTTGGTACGATTATCAAAGAACATTACAATCCATTGGTGCAAATGATTGCTGGACTTCGTAAACCAGTAATTGCCGCGGTTAATGGAATTGCGGCAGGGGCAGGAGCCAATTTGGCTTTGGCATGTGATTTTGTCATTGCTTCGCAGAACGCTTCTTTCCTTCAGGCCTTTGCCCACATTGGCTTGATTCCAGATACAGGAGGTACATATTATTTGCCAAGATTAGTCGGGCATGCTAAAGCAACCGAACTCATGATGTTAGGAGAAAAGCTCCCAGCAGAAGAAGCGCAGCGAATCGGTATGATTTACAAAGCAGTGCCTCATGAAGAATTTGAATCTGCCTATAAAGCCTTGGCAGTTCGACTCGCCAATATGCCTACCGAAGGCCTCGCCTTGACCAAGGAGTTGTTGCAACAATCGGCTAAAAACCAGCTACATGAACAACTAGAAGCTGAGTTAGCTTTTCAAGTTGCAGCCGGCGGCACTCATGACTATCAAGAAGGTGTCAATGCATTTCTAGAAAAGCGCAAAGCCAACTTCAAAGGAAAATAGTCTAAGCATTAGCTATTAAACGAAATCTGTCTTAATACTTTCTACTCAATTCTATCTACTAAACAATGAAAATAGGTGTTATCGGTGCTGGCTCAATGGGAAGTGGAATCGCTCAACTTGCGTCCTCTCATGGACATGAGGTCTATCTATTCGATCAGTCTGAAGAAAGTCTTGACAAGGCCCGTGCTAAGATTCGTAAGATCCTCAACCGTCTAGTAGAAAAAGGTAAGATTGAGCCTAGTCAGGCAGACGGAACTTTCAATCGCATTCACCCAGCTTTCGATTATGCGGACCTCTCCGACAGTAAGTTGGTTATTGAGGCAGTAGTTGAACGCCTAGACGTCAAGCAAAAGATATTTCGCAAACTCGAGGAGTTTATCCCTCAGGATTGCATCCTGGCAACTAATACCTCATCTCTTTCGGTAGCGGCGATTGCTGCTGCTTGTGAAGCTCCAGAGCGCGTGATGGGCATTCACTTTTTCAATCCAGCACCATTGATGCGATTGGTAGAAATCGTCCCTGCCTTGCAGACTCATCCTGAAGCTATCAAAGATGCAGAAGATATCATTCAATCTTGGGGAAAAACTACGGTTATCGCTAAGGATACACCTGGCTTTATCGTCAACCGAGTAGCAAGACCTTTCTATGGAGAAGCCCTTCGTATTTATGAAGAAGGCTTGGCTGATGTCGCTACCATTGATTGGGCAATGACTGAGCTTGGCGGCTTCCGCATGGGACCCTTTACCCTGATGGACTATATCGGCAATGATGTCAACTATACCGTTACCGAAACGGTCTTTACCGCCTTCTACTTTGATCCCCGTTATAAGCCCGCCTTTACGCAAAAGCGTTTGGCTGAGGCAGGATATTTGGGCCGCAAGGCAGGACGTGGCTATTATGATTATGGTGAAGATGCTGAACGCCCTGTCCCCAATATGGATGTAGAGTTAGGGCAAAAAATCGTTGACCGTATCGTCGCGATGTTGATCAACGAGGCTGCCGACGCTCTTTTCTGGCAAATTGCCAGTGCCGAAGACATTGATCTTGCTATGACCAAAGGAGTAAATTATCCTAAAGGTTTATTGGCTTGGGCCAACGAAATAGGCATCGCAGAATGCGTCCTCCGGATGGATACCCTTTATCATGAATATCGCGAAGACCGCTACCGTTGTAGCCCGCTCCTTCGCCGTATGGCCCGCAACAACGAAACTTTCTTCAATTAATATAGATGCAAAAGCAAACTTATATCATAGATGGTATCCGCACTGCCATTGGCAATTTCGGCGGTACCCTGTCCAAAGTACGAACGGATGATCTTGGGGCTCATGTGATTCGCGAGCTAGTAGCACGTAATCCAGAAGTGCCGCTAGAGGCCTATGAAGACGTTATTTTTGGTTGTGCTAAT
>CAZHOC010000772.1:3272-3699 GCA_964534295.1 uncultured Bacteroidia bacterium
CCGTAACGTAGCTCGTATGTGTTCCTTATTAGCGGGTCTTCCTTGGTCCGTACCTGGAGAAACCGTCAATCGTCTTTGTTCCTCGGGTATGTCAGCGGCGATTCACGCCCACCGTGCCATCCAAACCGGTGACGGAGATGTCTTTATCTCAGGAGGAGTGGAAAATATGACTCGTGGACCTTGGGTGATCTCTAAAGTTTCCAAGCCTTTTGGTCGTGATGCGCAAATGCACGATAGTAGCTTTGGTTGGCGCTTTATCAATCCCAAAATGGAAGCCCTCTACGGCACAGATGGGATGGGACAAACCGCAGAAAATCTAGTCGAAAAGTATGGCTTGAGCCGCGAAGCGCAAGACGCTTATGCTTATCATTCACAGCGTAAGGCTGGGGCGGCTCGTGAAAGTGGTCGTCTCGCCAAGGAAATAACT
>CAZHOC010000773.1:0-2911 GCA_964534295.1 uncultured Bacteroidia bacterium
TTCCATATTACAAAGATAGCCGACTTCGGGATGCGGTGATCTGAAAAGATTTCAATTAGGCCGTCAAAAGCCTTCAATTATAGGAATAGGAAGCGGTGTTGAAGCCAGATAGTTTTGAGGCCAGATTTTGAGAAAAACGTAAGATCATGAAATTCAGAAATATTTATTTGGCTTTACAGGTTGGGCTCATCGGTTCCGTAGTTTACGGGCAAGGTGAGCCTTTTCTACCCATAAAAAAGAGGTATAATCCAAGCTCAATCCCCAGTACAAAAAGTCCGGCCATAGATGGAATACTGAATGACCCTATTTGGCTAATGGGAGAATGGCAGGGACAATTTGTACAGCGAGAACCCGAAGAGAACCAAGCTCCTACTGGCCAAACGAAGTTCAAGATTCAATATGATGTCAATAATCTCTATATCGGCATCCCGAACCAACAAAGATCAACAGCCGAAAGTCTGCCCGTGATGGCTTGGAAGGGGATTGGGTACAATTACTCTTCGACAGCTACCACGACCAGCGCTCTGCCTTTTCCTTCACCCTTACTGCCGCCGGGGATAAAGGAGATAGAACGATAGCTATGGATGGGCAAGAAGAAGATCCTTCCTGGAATCCCACCTGGGAAGGGGTGAGTCGTATTGATAGTTTAGGGTGGACCGCCGAGATTAAGATTCCTTTGAATCAATTGCGCTTTAGCGATCAAGAAAAGCAAGTGTGGGGCTTTCAGGTGGTTCGCAAGATCTTTCGGGAGGCGGAGCTCTCAGTCTGGCAACGTGTGCCTTTAGACGCCCCCACCTGGGTGGGCGCCTTCGGAGAGCTGTACGACCTACAACCTCACCTACAGCGTCAGTTTGAGCTCCAGCCCTTCATCACCTCCGCTTTAAAAACCCAAGCTGGATCAACGATTGATCCGACAGTAGGCCCGATTACATCATCCTTCGGAACTGGCCTAGACGGCAAGATTGGGATCAGTAATCACGTCACCTTGGATTTCACCATCAATCCGGATTTTGGGCAAGTGGAAGCGGATCCCGCCGCCATTGCCCTCGATGGATTTCAATTGTTCTTTGAAGAGCGTCGGCCTTTCTTTATTGAAAACAAGCAGCTATTCAACTACCAATTCTCTAATCCGCAGATGGGCGGCACCTTTAGCAGTGACAATCTATTCTATTCAAGAAGGATTGGCAGAAGTCCACAAGGAGCTGTACATACAAAGCCGGGGGAGTTTAGTCAAATACCGGATAACACGACCATACTGGGAGCGCTCAAGCTGAGTGGTAAGACGCAAAAGGGCCTTTCTTTTGGGGTACTGGAAAGTCTTACGAGCAATGAATATGCAGATATCATCGATGGAGAAAAGGATCGCCGCGTTCGGGTAGAACCCTTAACCAACTACTTCGTGGCGCGAGTGCAGCAGGATTTCAATCATCGAAATTCGTACATCGGAGGTATAATAACTTCTACGGTCCGAGACCTTAGCCCAGAACTGCAATTTCTGCACCGATCAGCTCATACTGCCGGTTTAGACTTTCGCCACCAATGGAACGAGCGCAATTGGTATTTGCAAGGGAGTCTAGTGATGAGTCAAGTCCAAGGAAGTGCGGAGTCTATCTATCAAACTCAGACCTCCATTGCTCATTTGTTTCAACGTCCAGATGCCACACATCTATCGGTTGATAGCACTTTAACCTCCTTGATGGGACATGGTGGTGATCTTCGCCTGGGCAAGGCCGGCAAAGGGCATTTCATGCTTGAAACAGGACTAAGCTGGCGCTCGCCTGGCCTGGAGCTAAATGACCTTGGTTTTATGCGTAGTGCCGACGAAATCCAAGATTACATGCGACTTACCTATCGCTCCTTGCAGCCTTTTGGCCCATTCCGGCAAGGCAGCATCGTGTATCAACATTGGGTGGTGTGGGACTATGCTGGGCAGTTGAATTATATCGATTGGGATGTAGAAGTGAATGGGACTTTACAGAATAACTGGTCTGCCACCCTAGGATTTTTCTCTCAACCGCATATCTATGCTAGATCGCTCCTAATGGGTGGCCCAAGAATCTACTTGCCAGATCAATACGGAGCCTGGTGGGCATTGGGGAGTGATCCCCGGAAGATGCTGTATTTTGGTTTGAATGGCTGGACAAAAACCGGAGGAGTAGGAAGTTATAAGCTATTGAATTCAGGGCTACATCTCACCTATCAGCCAATTGATCAATTCAGTGCCTCTCTTCAACCCAGGTTCACCCTGATTAGAAATCGACTACAGTATACCGACCAAGTAGACTTTCAAGCTACCAAACGCTATATCCTTTCTTATATGGATCAAAACACCTTTAGCCTCGCCTTGCGACTCAATTATACCTTCCATGCCGACCTTTCCCTGCAATATTATGGCGAGGCTTTCCTCACCAAAGGGAAGTACCAAGCCTTTAACTACCTAGTTGAGCCATTAGCTAAGGAGCAAGCAAATCAAATGTATTTTTATCAAAGCGCGCAACTTCAGGGAACTTCTGATGGGCAGGGTTATGTTGTGGATGAAAACTTGGATCAGAAAGCCGACTATTTCTTCCAAAATCCCAATTTTGCTTTCGCTCAGTTTCGCTCCAACTTAGTGTTGAGATATGAATACCTTCCTGGCTCCATGCTCTTCTTTGTTTGGGCGCAAGGGGCAAACGGTTTTGAGCAAATTAGCTTTCAGGAAAAGCGTCGATTCGGGCAGGAAATCTTTGGCTTGCCCTTTGCCAACACCTTTTTGATTAAGACAACTTATCGTTTTGCTAGATAAAAAAACAGAAAATGGAATACCAGCAAATCTTAAATGAAATACTCGATGAGGCAGTACCTCAGCTCCTGGCTCAATCTTCAGAAGAGATGCAGCACAAAACGGAACCGGAAAAGTGGTCCAAGCAAG
>CAZHOC010000773.1:2934-3696 GCA_964534295.1 uncultured Bacteroidia bacterium
CATGGGACACCTAGTTGATTCCGCTTACAACAACCATCAACGCTTCCTTCGCGCGGAGGGACAAGGGAATCTGATTTTTAATGGCTATAATCAGGTGGCCTGGGTACAAAGGAATGCCTACCAGAAACGGGAATGGGCAGAGATTGTGAAGTTGTGGGAGGCGAGTAATCGCCATTTGGCCCATGTCATTGCAAGTGTCGACCCCAACTTTTTGAGTCAGGAAAGAAGCGATCACAATTTCCATATCATCGGTATGAATCGCCCCGCAGAAGGCGCTTTAAGTTCACTAGCTTATTTGATTTGGGACTACATCTTTCATCTGGAACACCACTTGAAACAATTACTACCTGACTACCAGCGTTCGTTGCCTCCATTTGGCGCAGCTAGCTAGTCAATAGCTGCTGACAGACAGCCTGAATCACTTTTGCATCCTTATAAATATCATGCCCTTGTGCTGGCCATTGATAGGCTGAAAGCTGCATTTTTTCGTACCATTCAGCCCTGGGCTGATAGGGGTCTAGAGCTCCATACCAGAGTCGAAGTTCGCCAGTAGGCTTACGTTCTTCATAGCGTAAGCGAGTAGCAGAAATAGCAAATAAATGATCTAAGGGTAGGCCCGAGAGGGCTGCCCGCCAAGCTATTGTACCTCCTACACTAAAGGCGAGAACCGACACTTCCTTTTTCTCCATCTCCATCAATTGATCAACTGCTCTCTCGATTCCTCCAGAGACGAAATGCTGATGCCGCTGCTCCTGGCTTTGT
>CAZHOC010000774.1:0-3695 GCA_964534295.1 uncultured Bacteroidia bacterium
CTCCGAAGGAGAATACCATAAGCTTGGAAAATGTATTGGCTTTTGCCACCCAGCCTATCCCGCCAACCAAGGCAAAAACCATCATTACGATCCCCATAGCCAAAACCGCTTGTGGATTATGGTCTCGCTCAAAGGATTTGATCTGCTCTCTGAAATTACTTTTTAAGGCACCCAATTCCAGTTTCGGCTCAGTCTTAGTCAACTTTTGAGCCTGCCAATCGTCTCTCAGTTCATCTAAGTTCATAAGCCGTTCTATTTTTTAAGTTTTGACTGATTCTTTTTTTGATGCGATTGATTTTCACTCCTACATTACTTTCACTGAGGCCCGTAACCTTGGCGATCTCCTGATAACTCAATTCCTCCAGATAAAGAAGGATAATACTCTGATCTAGTTTTTTGAGACTTTGGATCGCTTCCATAAGTAAATCCATCCTTTCTTGCCTCTCTAGCCTTTCATCGGGATTTGCTTCATCAGAGACCACCTGTACTTTTTCTTCCAAAGGCTGCATTTGCCGCCTCTTTTGCTTTCTCAAATAAGCCAAGGCAGTGTTGATCCCAATCCGGTAGAGCCAAGTATTGAGCTGGGCTTCTCCTCTATAGCGCTCACGCGAACGCCAAATCTGAAAAGCAATTTCCTGCATCAGATCCTTTTGGGCCTCAATATCACGGCAATAGAAGCGGCAGATTCGCTCTAAGCGATCCCGATTTGCTTCCATCAATTTGAGGTAATCAGCTTCTTTCATGCATCAGCTTTTTAGACTTAGTGTCCTAAGCTCAAACAGTCTTACACTTTCTTAGTTATTTTTCTGACGTATTAGCGAAGCTTTATGTATGTTTGTATAACATAAGGCCTACACGATCTAACTAACTTAAAGGTATGGGATTATCGATCGCTGAAGCAGCGCAGGAAATAGTAGAAGAGTTTAGCATGTTCGATGATTGGATGGACAAATACCAATATCTCATCGAAATGGGGCAAGATCTAGATACCTTGCCGGAAGAAAAGAAATCCGAAGACAACATCGTCCATGGTTGTCAGTCCAAGGTTTGGCTTGCTGCCCAGCACCAAGGGGATAAGGTTCATTTTTCCGCAGACAGTGACGCCATCATCACCAAAGGACTTATCGCCATGTTGATGAGAGTGCTTTCGGATCAAAGACCACAAGAAATCTTAAATGCGGACCTTAACTTTATCGACCAAATCGGCATGCGAGAGCACCTCTCTCCTACTCGATCCAATGGCCTAAACGCCATGATCAAACAAATGAAATATTATGCCTTAGCTTTGCAGCAACAAGCAAGCTAACAAACTGCCCTAATTTTCGTTTGTATCTGAAGATTAAGGATACCACAATGACCAAAGTAGAAATAAAAGCACTCATCAAAGAACAGATTGCCACTGTTTATGATCCCGAGATTCCAGTCAATATCTATGAACTCGGCTTGATATATGACATCAATGTCTCTGATGACCTTAAAAATGCGCATGTCCTCATGACGCTGACCGCTCCGGCTTGTCCAGCCGCAGAAATGTTACCAGCTGAAGTAAAAGAGAAAGCCCTTTCTGTACCTGGTGTAGAATCAGCCGAGGTAGAGCTTACTTTTGATCCTCCTTGGGATAAAGAGATGATGTCTGAAGAGGCGCAGTTGGAGCTAGGATTTTTATAGGAACGTATACCCCATTATAACCACTGTGAAACCATCCTTGACTGATGGAAAATATCACATGGTAATCCCCGGGTTCCTGGTCCACAACGATCGGAACAGTTAATTCGAGGCTATCCTCAATGGTCTGACCGGCCAGATGCCCCAGTATCCATTTCGAAGCTACCCGCTTATCGTACTTATAAATATGATAAGAGATATGCGGTATAAACTCTTCCTTATTGTCAATAAAGGTTTTTGGCCCCTCATATCTGCTTGTCAGCTTGAGCGGCACCTTTAGGGTATCGCTGCGCGGAACGCTTAATTCTGCCTCTTTGACCGCTATATCAATCCGGTTATAAGTATGGAAATCAGGCAGATAGCGATAGTACATCTTCAGGCCACCCTCTGATCGCAGGGTGTCGCAGCCAGTAAAGGGTCCGCGAGAGACTAGACATATCTCCTCGCCTTGGATGGCATCCTCCATATAACCCCATTGATCGTATTGTGTCTTGTGGTAGCCAAAGTTATTGACGGCCCAAGCCTCCTTGCCTGAGTAAAAACGATACTTGGAGGGATGCTGATAACCATTGATAAAGACCACCGTTCGCTCTCCCGCGATCTCTGAGACCACCTCAGCCCATTCCGGCCAATGATGAAATTCGTTGCGTACCTTCTTGAGGATAGGAATAAAGTCCACCATCAGATAAGCCCGCAACAGTAAGATGATGATCAAACTGGGCACAAATAAGCGCTTGGTCCAAAGCTGCCAATTTTCGCGTTCGGCGATGTAGCCGTATGCCAATAAGACTAAGGGGAAGAAGGCTGAAGCAGACCAATTTGCCTCAATATGGGTTCGAAAACTCAGCAAAAACAGGAAGCCTAAAACACCCAGCAATATCCATTTGAGGGCGCGATTAAACTCATCCTGAGGCTTGGCCTTAAAGGCTGCGGGGAAGAGCAAAAAGCCCATAAATGGTCCCGCTACGAGGAGCTGGTTGGCAATATAATTAAGGCTAAACTCTATCGGATGAGGCTCCCGTATCCTATCTAGCAGGTGGTATTTGAAAGTTGAAAAATTAGTCTCGACCAACCAAGATAAGTGAGGCAAATATGCCAAGGTCGCTACGATGGCCATGCTCCAGAAATACTTATTACGCAATAGCCGCAGATTGGACAAGAGCGTAAAAAAGAGCACCATGATGCCATGATATTTGCTGTAGACAATGCCCACAATCGCAATCGTCAGCCAAAGAGTATTAAGCCAGTTTTCGTTTTTGAGCCAGTGTTGATAGCGATATAAAAAAAGACTCACAAAAAAGACCATAGGCGCATCCGGAACTGCCAGAAAACCAGCTACTTGCACCTCAATCATCCCAAACATCAACATCCAAAATAGCCAAGGTTTTTTCCGGTCCGTCATTGCCCAGATCAGGCCGATTGTGGCCACATTGAGTAAGATGACAATCAAGCGAACCCCCAACTCCCCAGGAGCGAGTAGGGTACCAATGCGGATCACCAAAGCCACCATGGGCGCATGCTCAGCATAGCCCCAGGAGAGGTGCTTGGAAAACATCCAATAGTAAGCCTCGTCGTGAAATAATTCGGTGAATGTGCCCTGTATCAGGTTGATTATCAACCAGCCCAACAATACGCCGCCTACCCATGGATTGCGCCACCATGGCAAGTTGCCTTCATGTTGATAATCATTCATTGACCGCAAAGATAGGCTTTTGGCTTTGATTCGCTAGGTTTTGAGTTGGGTTTACCGCTTCGCGGAACGCTTAGCTCATTTTGCTGTGTATGCAATAGACCGCTACAAATAAGCAGCAAATGTGTAAACCGCCAGACTTAAGCGTTCTGCAAAGCAGTAATAAAACTAATCGACCTCCTCTAGCACAGCTTGCACCTGCCGCCAATCGATAAGCTTGAAATTTTGCGGTACTGTGCTGTCGCCTTCAAAATTAAAGCCATCCTGCACGATCATAATCCCAGCGGGAAAGCGTTCGTTTAGGGAATCTGGATACAGGGCCAGGCCATCCGTTTCCTCC
>CAZHOC010000775.1:0-1734 GCA_964534295.1 uncultured Bacteroidia bacterium
TCACTCTTTCCCTTGGAGGCTTCCGGACTAGGCTTGAGATTATGAGCGGCGAGTGATTTTGTTACAAAGGCGTCTATGGGATGTTGACCGCTGCGCGGAACGCTTAATTCGTTGTTTTGGGGAGGAATGAAGGCCCAGTGATTTTTCCACTTGGCGCCCTGCTGGATCCAGCGAGAAATGAGGGCTTTTTCTACTTCTGTGAGCACAAGATTAGACTCCGGTGGCGGCATCAATAGCTCCGGATCCTCATGGTAGATGCGGTGATAGACCTCGCTCTGCTCCGGCTTGCCTCCCACCAGGGCAAAATGCCCGGGATTTTCGGTCAGGGCAGTAAAAGCTCCTTCTTCGGTATCTAGCCTTAGACCCGCTTCGCGCGCGCCCTCATCAGGACCGTGGCAAGCATAGCAACGATCCGACAATAGCGGTCGGATATGAAAGTTGAAGTCAACGACTTCGGGGAGTTGCTCGGCGACGGCAGGATCGGTGGAGGGACCACAAGCCCAGAAAAAGGGCAACAAGAGTAGTAGGTAGTTGCGCATAGTATTGCGAGGTCTGCTTTCCTCCCCCTTCGGAAGAAGTAGTAGGAGGAATAAACTTAATTGAAGAGAGTTACATCAATATAAAGCCAAAAATCCATACATTCGAGTAAATGCTGATACAATGAAACCGTTTTTACTTGCTCTTTTGCTCGCCTTAGTTTGGGGCTGTGGTCCTAGCCATGATCCTGATAAGGAAGAATGGCTGGACTTATTTAATGGAAAGGATCTCAGTGGTTGGGATATCAAGATTTCGGGCCATCCGATTAATGATAATTATCTCAATACCTTTTTGGTGGAGGACAGTATGATCCGGATCAGCTATGCCGAATACGATAGCTTTGGGACCAATTATGGCCATATGTACTACGAAAAGCCCTTTAGCTATTATCGCCTAAAGTTTGATTATCGATTTCAAGGCGAGCAAACGCCTGGTGGTGCGGTCTGGAACAATCGTAATAGTGGCATCATGCTGCACTCTCAATCGGCAGCCGAGCAAGGGCCTGATCAGCATTTTCCGATTTCGATTGAATTACAACTATTAGGTGGCCTTGGAGAAGGCGAGCGCAATACTTCTAATCTTTGTACGCCTGGCACTATGGTGATGATGGACGATACGCTCAATCGCGATCATTGTATCAATTCTACTTCCAAAACCTATGAAGGCGATCAGTGGATCTCGGTTGAGGCCGTGGTCCTTGGAGATGAGGCGGTTTATCACATTATGGAAGGCGATACGGTGCTGTCTTACTGGAAACCCATGTTGGACAGTGTTTTTGTCAGCAGCAATAATAATTGGGAGCAGTTTGGCGTACCTAATGGAGCGGATTGGGTAGCAAGGTATGGGGAGTCGATCAGCAGTGGTTATATCGCCTTGCAGGCAGAGAGCCACAGCATTGATTTTCGCAATATTCGGCTTTTGAATTTGGAGGGTTGTATGGATATGGCTTCGCCGAACTATAAGTCGTATTATGTGGAGAGCAAGCCGGAGGCTTGTAAGTGAAAACATCCCCTTTTCGCTGGCCGTCCCCTTGGAAGGGGACTAGCGAGATGAAAGGGATGTTTGGACTATCCGGTATATTCTAACATCTCCGAATTTTTTACGTTTTGTAAAGAGGTGCAATTTTTGCGTAATTATGGAGTCCTTATATGGAATCCTCTCCTATAAGCAGTCTTATGACTGAATAAAGAAGACAAT
>CAZHOC010000775.1:1744-3689 GCA_964534295.1 uncultured Bacteroidia bacterium
CGAATTATACGAACAGCTTGAAGCCCAAGAGCGCAAATATGCGCGTAGAGCTGCCTTATTGACCTTATTATTTTTGTTTGTAGGGAGCTTTGGTGTATTGCTATACGACTTGGTGAGAGACGATTTACCGCCTCCAGGAGTTGAGGAATATGAAGTATTGGGTTCGATTGACTTTGGTAATTATAAGCCAGGCAGTCGTCAGGTCAATAATTTTCAGCCTCCAGTGCCAGATCCAGTAGAGCAACAGCAAGAGGTGCAAGAGACTGTAGAGCAGCCTCAGCCAGAGCCTGAAGCTGCCCAGCCTGATCCTGCCCCACCGGCAGAAACAGCGCCTACGCCTACGCCTCAGGTTACGAGCTCTGAGCCACAGGAAGTGAAGGCTCCAGATCCGGTGGTAACGCAGCCTGATCCTAAGCCGACTACTCCAGCCACGACCACGCCTAAACCAACCACGAAGCCTACGACTAATAATAATTCGTCTAGTACCACCACTCAGCCTTCGACTACCAAGCCGACCACTAGTCCGAGTTCTTCGACTAGCGGCTCCAATCATGGTAATGAGGAAAGCGGCACCGGAAATGCCGGTACGCCAGACGTAAAGACACTAGACCCTAATGGATTATATTCTTTCGGTTCTGGTTCTGGTGGCTTGAAAGGACGTGGAGTGCTGAAATTGGGTGATCCGGTTTATACGGCCCAGCAAGAAGGTATCTTGGAGTTTAAGTTTCGCATTGAGCCTAATGGTACAGTCTCCTACGCTACCACTACTGGTCCTACGACCAAAACTGCTTTGAAAGCAGCGGGAATTGCCGCGATCAAGAAGTGGCGCTTTACGGCCGTCAATAGTGGACAAGCCCAGTGGGTAACGGTAAAAATTACCTTCCGTTTGAAAGGCTAGCAAAAAACTTTCGAACCAAGTATAAAAAAATCCGTTAATTATTTGACATTAGTCTTTTGGGATTTATCTTTGCACTCGCAATCGCCCAAAAGGTATTTGCAAAAGGATGATTCGTTAGCTCAGTTGGTAGAGCATCTCACTTTTAATGAGAGGGTCCAGAGTTCGAGCCTCTGACGAATCACAAAGCCCTGACAGGCAACTGTCGGGGTTCTTTTTCTAAAGCCAAAATCTTCGATGTGAAAGTCCCCTCTATCCACTTTTGCATCCGCCTAGACCAGAAGATTTTGCCTACCCACGCCCAGGTGGTGGAATTGGTAGACACGCTATCTTGAGGGGGTAGTGCCTTTATTGGTGTGGGGGTTCGAATCCCCCCCTGGGTACCAGAGTCTCGATCAGTGATGATTGGGACTTTTTTTATGCTCTACACCGGATAATTCTTAGGGATCCGCCCACTCCCTTCGCACCACTCACACTTATCGCGAGAGCGCGTATTTTGCCACCAGCCTTTGCCATCGCAGCGCGGACAACGTTTGCTGTCAGAAAACAGGGTTTGGCCCAGCCAATTAAAAATGCGGTAGATACCGTAGCCTAGGAGTACGAAAAGGGCAATTCTGAAGATAAGTGCGATCATGGTGTTCCAGTATTTAGTAGTACTAGTATTAAGTAGTAAGTATAGAGTATTAAGACGGGGTTTGCTGTTAAGGTCTAAGTACTTAATACTATTTACTCAGTACTTGATTGTGCTGCTCAAATTTAGACAAAAGCTATCATAAAAGGTAAGGAGTTTTTTGAGAATTTTAGACTCGCGAAAGGGGTGTCTGCAATACGCCCCTACCATCGGTTATCTGTAGCAGCGTATTGCATACGCCGCCTAGACTCACCCATAAGGAGATTGGAAATGATATACGGTAGGTGCGTGCATGCATGCCGCACCTCATAAAGACAAGCGTTCCGCGCAGCGGAAATCCCCATGCGCCCAAGATGTATTTACCAACTGCCGGAAAGGAGATTTCTCGTCGGTCCGCTGCTCGGACCTCTGTCGAAATG
>CAZHOC010000776.1:0-3688 GCA_964534295.1 uncultured Bacteroidia bacterium
TACGGCAATGCAGGGGCCTTCTTGACTGAGCTTATGAGGTAGCAATACCTGATGTTGGTAATCATCAAAGATATTTTCCTCATGCTTGATCTGGGGGAAGTTTGCTTGAGTGAGTAAGCGTTCTGGGACAGAAAGCTTAACCTTCAAACCCTCTTTAGCCTCTTTAGCCTCTTTATATCTGAGGGTGATTCTTTGGTTGGCTTTGACATTTGCAATGCTTTGTCGCTTCTGGTCAGGCCAAATGATATGTATGCTGCTCACTTCACTTTGGTTAGCAAGGCCAAAATGGAGGATGGGTTCCACGGAAGATTGATAGCCTCTAATATTCTTGGCTGCTTGGAACTGAGACTTACCGTCAGGTGTCTGGATTTCGATTTGGGCTCCGATGCCTTGTGGGTTTTGAGGAGAGCCCTCTAGTGCAATTTGTAAGTAATTGCCTAAGCCTCGCTCTCGCCCCATATTGCGGTAGATACGGGCGGTGTCCTCCATATGATTGAGAACCAAATCTAAGTCTCCATCCAGATCCAAGTCGGCATAAACTGCACCGTTAGAATTTACCAGCTCTTCGAGTCCCCAGTCATCGCGTTGTGCGAAGCTCAAATCCCCTTGGTTTTGAAATAGGTAATTTCTCTGTTTGCTAGTGGGGATCATGGGCTCAAGATCCGAGTATTTAGTTTTCTCGTTTTTGAGCTTATACTTAAGCTTTTTCGTGAAATCCTTGTCCAGCACATCTTTACGATACCCATTGGAGATAAAGAGATCCTTCCAACCGTCGTTATCAAAATCTGCAAAAAGAGGTGCCCAACTCCAGTCGGTACTTGCAACTCCTGCCAGGTAGGAGATTTCACTAAAATGCCCATTACCTCTATTTAATTGCAAGGAGTTATGCATGTATTGGTAGCCAAAGCCATAATCAACAGATTGCCAAAAAATAGAGGGGTTCATGGGCGCCATATTGGTCTTTTGACGTTTGTTGTCCGCCGCTAGCATCTCTACTGTAAAGATATCTGTCCAACCATCATTATTATAATCACTGGCATCAACTCCCATGCTAAACTTGGAGGTGTGGCGAGTGGCTTCGTTGATCACATTTACAAAGGTGCCATCTCCCTGATTGCGATAGAGATAATCATTTTCCTGGTAGTCATTGGATACGTAAATGTCTTCCCAACCATCTTTGTCATAATCTAAGCTTACCACCCCAAGGGCATGTCCATAGTTAATGATCCCAGCTTGATCTGAGATATCAACAAATTTGCCATTGTCATTGCGGTAGAGTTTGTCGCGATTATCTATTGGAGGGTTCTTTTTCTTTTCTACAAAGTCGCCTACATATTCTTTAAACTCACGGGGATGGTTTGCCATATAAAGATCGAGATCACCATCCCGATCAAAATCAAAGTAGCATACTTGGGTAGTTTGGGCTGGATCGTCTAGGCCATACTGAGCGGCTTGATCAACAAACTTCGGCACCCCTGCCTCGTCTACCCCTTGATTAACAAATAAAATATTGCGGCGAGTATCTTTTTCGGCTCCATCGTACCAGCCGGAGGCACATACGTAAATATCCAATAGGCCATCCGCATTGATGTCAATCATACTGGCTCCAGTACACCAATCATTTAAGTAGCTGGCTTGGGCCTTGATAGTAACATCCTCAAATTTAAGATTCCCACGATTCAGGTAGAGGCGATTTACCACCATATTACCCGTGAAGTAAAGATCTGGCAAACCATCGCCATTGACATCACCCACAGCAACACCCCCTCCATTGTAGAGATACTCGTAGGTGAAGAAGTTCGTTTGATCCGTTTCTTCGATATGATTGAAGAAGTTGATGCCACTTTCTGATACCTTGAGACCTTTAAACAATGGGTCTTCGGGCTCGGGTGCATAAGCAGTCTGAGTGTGGCAGGAAAAGCTAAAAATTGAGGCAAATGATAGGAGAAGTATGCTGGAAAGAAGCCGGTTCATTTTAGTACGTATATCAAAATTACAATGTCAAAGATAGGCATTGTTTTATTTGTAGTGTGGAAAGAGCTTGCCAAGGAAACGTTTTGAGACACCAATAGGCTGCTTGAAATAGGCCTTAAGGTGCAGAAATACTATTGAGCAAAATGTAAACATATAAAGCTTAGTTTGGTTTCCTTCTCTTCTAATGCCTGCGTATCTTTATGGTTTGGGTAGGAACGAGGAACAGTTCTTGAAATGCCTACTAAAAGTTCGCTTCAAATACATTTTTTGTGAAGATCGAAGAAATCCTAAAAGTTTACACCGAGCATCCAGATTTGATGGACTTTGGTGCAAAAGTAAAGGAATCTAAGGGAGATAAATTTCAATTAAAAGGGAGTGCGGGGAGTCAATCTTCCTTTTTGATCGCTTCCTTGTACCGTCTTACGGAACGCAATATCGTCATTATCTTAAATGACAAGGAAGAAGCCCTCTACCTGCAAAATGACTTAAAGTCCATTATGCCTCGTAAGGAGGTCTTTCTTTTCCCAGCCTCATATAAACGTCCTTACCAAGTCGAGGAAATCGACAACGCCAATATTCTACAACGAGCAGAAGTGCTCAATGAACTCAATCACACTCGTAGCGGAAGGCAAGTGGTGATCACCTTTGCTGAAGCCCTTTACGAAAAGGTAGTGAATAAGCGTTCTTTGGTAAAGAACACCCTAGAAATCAAGGTAGGGCAGGAGCTTGGACAGGAATTTATTATCGAGATTCTTGAAAGCTACGGCTTTGAAAGAGAGGATTATGTCTTCGAACCCGGTCAGTATGCCATTCGGGGTGGCATTTTAGATGTATTCTCTTTTGCGCATGATCTGCCTTATCGGATCGAGTTTTTTGGCGATGAAATTGACAATATCCGCACCTTCGATCCAGTCGAACAAGTTTCTAAGGACAAGGTCAAAAGGGTCTCCCTTATCCCCAATATCCAAAGACAGCTACTTACCGAAGAACAAGTTTCTTTTCTCGAATACCTCAGTCCCAATACTTTGGTGCTCACCCGCAATGTGAGCTTCGTTGAGGCGGATTTGAATCGACTCTATCAAAAGGCCGAAACTGCTTATGCGTCTCTCATGGGAGATAGTGGGGGAGGAGCCGTTAGTCGCGAACCCAAGGATTTATATTTCTCGCCGGATGCTTTTCGTAAGCAACTAAAGACCTTTTCCGTCGTGGAAATCAATAATGATCCTTACTATCAGGTAAGAGAAGCTACCTTGGATTGGAAGGGCAGTGCGCAACCTGCTTTTAACAAAGAATTTGAGCTCCTTTCAAAGCACTTTGATGATAATAAAGAGGCCGGTATAGAGACTTTTGTTCTCTCCGAGAACGAAAAGCAATTGAAGCGACTGGAGGAAATATTTGAATCACTAGAGAAACCAGACCTTTTTAAAGGAGTAATTGCTGATTTACACGAAGGCTTTTGGGATCACCGTCTCAAAATGGCGCTTTATACCGATCATCAAATCTTTGAACGCTACCATAAATACAAAACCAACAATAGCGTCCAGCGCTCTCAGGCGATCACGCTACAAGAGCTAAGGGAGCTTAATCCCGGTGATTTTGTCGTACACGTACATCATGGGATCGGTAAGTTTGCGGGCCTGCATACAATACAGGTAGGAGAACACCGGCAGGAAGCCGCAAAAGTCATTTATAAGAATGGCGACGCCATCTTTGT
>CAZHOC010000777.1:0-3427 GCA_964534295.1 uncultured Bacteroidia bacterium
CCTACTAGGACTCGAACCTAGAACGACTGAACCAAAATCAGCTGTGTTGCCAATTACACCATAGGTCAATATGCTTTTCAGCGTTTATTACCGAAGGGGATGCAAAGGTACGTAAATTTATAAAATTGGTGCAAGCATCCTCCGCAATTTTTTTCTGTTTTTTTCTCTCCGCTTCTCAGAACGCTTTCCATTGTCAAATGAGGCATATTCAAGGGCTTATTTAGAAGGGAATTATCATTCATAATTCAGCTTACCCATTGCTTATCTTTTATGTTTTTTCACCGCTGCGCGGAACGCTTATCTCTTTTGTCATGTATTTAGGGACTATTTGTCTCCCAATCCTCTAAAATGCTGAATGCATGAATCATTATAATCGTTCCGCGCAGCGGTGATATCAGGCAAAGGTCCCTCGACTATCGCTCGGGAAGACATATAGCATTACCCTATTGTCATGCTGAGCCCCGCCGAAGCAAATGAGAGGTAAGCGTTCCGCGTCCCGAAAGCTTTCGGGAGTAAACCCAAAAACCAGTCAGCAAACAAAAGTCAGGGTACATATGCGCAAAGACTCGGGAGCATATCGCTTATTTCTTCATTCTACTGCCTATATTTGAGTAGCTAACAACTGCCTTACTTTAATAATCAAATTACTATCGATGAAATATACTCCGCCACCCAAAGAGCTATTCATTCATAATCGCGCCAATTTTGTCGCGCAAATGAAACCCAATACGATTGCCATTTTCCATGCCAATGATCAGGTAATGAATAATGCTGATGGTATGTATCGCTTCACTCAAAACAGCAATACCTATTATATGGCCGGCTTGGATCAGGAAGAGGTGATCTTGCTGCTGTTTCCCGACGCGCCCAAGGAAGAGTACAAAGAGATGCTCTTTATCCGTGAGACCAACGCGCACATTCAGGTTTGGGAAGGCTGGAAGTATTCGAAAGAAGAAGCCCGCGAAGCTTCAGGGGTTCAAGAAGTCCACTGGTTTCATCAATTTGATGATATGGTCCGACGCCTGATCTCCTACTTTGATGGCGTATACTTGGACATCAACGAGCATATGCGCAACTCATTGACGACCCGCAGTGCTGGCCATCGTTTAGCAGAGAAGTTCCGCACTGAGTTTCCCGCCCATCAGATTTATCGCTCTGCCCCTATTACAGAGGCATTGCGTTCTGTGAAGCATGAAGCTGAAGTCGCCCAACTACAAACCGCCTGCGATATTACAGAGAAAGCCTTCCGTAGAGTACTAGGCTTTGTCAAGCCGGGCGTTTGGGAACATGAGATTGAGGCAGAGATCCAGCATGAGTTTTTACGGAATCGCGCGACGGGTCCTGCTTACGACTCGATCATTGCCTCCGGCAAAAACGCTTGTGTCCTCCACTACATCGACAATAATGAAGAGTGCCAAGCAGGTGATGTGATATTGATGGATTTTGGTGCGGAGTACGGCAATTATTCAGCAGACCTCAGCCGTAGTATCCCAGTTAGTGGCAAATTTACCGAGCGCCAAAAGGATGTCTATAATGCGGTCCTTAGTGTAATGAAAGCTGCAACAGAAATGTTGGTTGTAGGTAATACGCTCGATGCCTACCACAAAAGAGTGGGAGAGCTCATGACGATAGAGTTGGTGAAACTAGGACTTTTGACCCAGGAAGAGGTTGATAATCAGGATCCAGACAAGCCTGCTTATAAAAAGTACTTCATGCACGGCACTTCTCACTTCTTGGGTTTAGACACTCATGATGTGGGCAATTGGTTTGAGCCATTTAAAGCAGGCAATGTCTTTACCTGTGAGCCTGGCATCTACATTCCAGAAGAAAATCTAGGCATCCGTATCGAAAATGATATCCTGATCACAGAAAATGGCCCACATGATTTGATGGCCAATATCCCACGGGAGGTTGAGGAAATTGAAGCCATAATGGCGGGATAATTTACAATAAGATTAAGCCAAGGGTCTCTCTAGTATAGGAGGGACCCTTTTTTTGTTAGGCCGTTTTCCCCAAGCGTCCTCTCAATTGCCCCCATTGCTCAGTGGGGGTTCTATATATAAAGGTATCGAGCTTGATTGGGTCAAAAACATTTCCCATGAAACGATCCATCTTTATCTTCGGTCTTGCGATGCTTTTTTCTTTGCCGCTCTTCGCGCAACGCCTCCACCAATCAGGTTTTCGCCTGAAGCTCAAAACGCAGCATCCCTACTCTATCCACAAACCCAATGCTTTCAAGCGCGCTACTGCCCTATCACTTGGCTACAACCTCAGCGCCGGCGCAGGCTTATTGATGTTGCCTACTCGCATCACCCACTGGAAAAGAGAAGAATTTATCGAAACTGCCGGTCCGCGCCTTCGCACTGCTTGGACTCAGCCACCCGTTTGGGACAAAGACAGTCCTTGGATCAATTATGCCGGCCATCCTTATCAAGGGGCTTTCTATTACAATAGTTTGCGAAGTCAAGGCGCGCCGGTCTGGCAATCTGCCCTATTTGTTACGGGCCAAACCCTCTTTTGGGAATTTGTCTTCGAAGCCGTCAAAGAGCGTCCTAGTCGTCAAGACCTGATCACAACCCCAATCGGTGGCGTATTGCTCGGTGAACTCACTCACCGCATGACCTTAAGGATGCGTCGCAGAGGCTTCAACTTCTGGGAAAAAACCTTCGTTACGCTTTTCAATCCTGCCTACGTCCTCAATCACGGATACCACTAAGCCTTGCCTCAACACATAAACCCCACATTATGAAAAAGCTCATCCTCTTATTCACCGCCAGCCTTTTTTGCCTATCAGCAAGTGCTCAAGTGCACATTGCCACTCACTTTGACAACGATCTTCTCTACATTCCGGCAAACGATGATCGTGAATACACCCACGGGCAAGGTCTATTGCTCAGCTGGCAGCGCAAGCGTAAAGGACATATCAAACGCTTTGCGACGCTTAAGACAGCTGTAAGGCTTTATACTCCAGATAATCTCAGCGCCAAGAAGCCAAGTAGGAGAGATCGTCCTTATGCCTCTTTGCTCAACTTTCAGGGCCACAGCTGGCGTCTCAATTCACGGAAGGCTCGCCTTTGGGAAAATCGGATCGAGTTAGGCTTCATGGGGCTGAAGTTTCCTACTCAGTTTCAAGTCAAGGCCCATGCCATGACCCGCAATCTCAGAGAGGCGAATTTTCCTGCGCATCCAGAAGGTTGGCATACGCAAATCTCAAACGGAGGCGAAGCAAGCCTAAATCTGGCCACTAGCTTTAAACAAGGCATCGCCAAAAACTTGCTGCCAAGATTCCTGCAGCTCAGTAGTCAAAGTGAAGCACAGATAGGCTCCCAAAGTCAGCTGTTTCAAGGCTTGGGGCTACGCTTCGGGAAGATACGTTCCACGCAGTGGGTACCGGCCTCTCGACCGGATGTTTCCTTACCGATCAAGG
>CAZHOC010000777.1:3439-3680 GCA_964534295.1 uncultured Bacteroidia bacterium
ATAATGAGTGGTTTTTCTATACGCAGGGGGGACTGCGTTACCAACTCTACAATGCCCTCCTCCAGGGACAGTTTAAGGATTCACACTATGTCATTCCGGCGGCCCAACTCAAACGCAAAGTCTGGGAGGCGGAGCTTGGCGCTATCTATCGGGGATCACATTTCCATACAGGCTATGGCTTGCACTTTGGCACCGCTGAATATGAACGTAGCCGGCTTGCGATGCACTATTGGGGGGTGAT
>CAZHOC010000778.1:0-3678 GCA_964534295.1 uncultured Bacteroidia bacterium
CGCTGTAACCTACGCTGCTTTTACTGTATGCCAGCGGAGGGGATTGACTACGTGCCTCGCCAGAGTCTATTGACTTATGAAGAGATGGAACGCCTGCTGAAAATCATGGCAGGGATGGGCATTCGGAAGGTCCGCATTACTGGTGGGGAGCCATTTGTGAGAAGAGATTTGGTGCCCTTCTTGTACCGCATTCATGCGATTGAGGGCATTGAACAAGTAAACCTCACTACCAACGGCGTTTTGACTGGCAAGTATATTCCCGATTTGGTGCAGATGGGCCTTCATTCGGTTAATCTCAGTTGTGATACCCTCAACCGGGAACGCTTCCACAAGATCACGCGTCGTGATGAGCTGCCAAAAGTTCAGGCCTGCTTAGATCAGCTATTGGAATCCGGTATCAAGACTAAGATCAATGCCGTCGTCATGGCGGGTAAGAATACAGAGGACCTGCTAGACTTGGTAGAATATACCCGTCATCATCCTGTTACAGTGCGATTCATTGAAGAAATGCCATTTAACGGCACAGGGGATCATTATGCCAAGCTAGAGTGGAATCATAAGAAAATTCTCTCTCATCTCAGAGAGCATCATCCGGGGATCGAAGCCTTGCCTTTTGAAAAGGGAGCTACAGCAGTCAACTACCAAATCCCGGGTTTTAAAGGTAAAGTGGGAATCATTGCCGCCTTCACTCGCACCTTTTGTGGCAGCTGTAATCGTATCCGCATGACCGCTACAGGAACCCTAAAAACCTGTCTTTATGATGATGGTGTCCTAGATTTGCGTACTTTGCTGAGAGATGGTTCTGAGGATACTGCTATAGAGGATGCATTGAAACGCGCTTTTGGTAGTAGAGCCAAGGACGGTTATGAGGCTGAAAAGGCTCGTAAGTCCAAAGGCAAAGTCTCCGAATCCATGTCTACGATTGGAGGATAATTAACACACATGCCGAGAATCTTAAATATCTGCCTTGTTTGTTTTGCCTTGGTATTATTCGCTTGCCAGCAAAGCCCAAGTGATAACAACAATCAAATCGCCTTAGAAGAGGAAACAGAATCCGGTGTTATTCAAGAAGAGCCTACTACTCCTGTAAAAGCACCTACCCCTGCGCCCAGCACAGGGATCGCAGATATCCTTCCTTATGAAATCGGTGAACCCAAGGACCTGAGTCCTGCAGCCCAATTAGCCTACCAAGCTGAATGGGATCACTATGATTATCTCTCCAAGCAAATGGAGGAAGGGAAATTACCCAGCACTTTTAGTGCCGAGGATCAAGAGTTTTTGCGCAATTTTGACGAGACACGTTCTCAAACCATTTACTTCGTCGGTACGCTTGGTGACTCATGGTATACAGGTGGAGGACCTTACAAATTGAAGGCATCTTCTACCTTAGATCCCGCTCCCCCCAACAGCTATTTTGCTGATAATGCCCATGATTTTGATCTGTCTACCGCTTGGATAGAAGGAGCTGACGGCTATGGAGAAGGAGAATATATCGATTATTACTTCGAAGCCAATTCGCCTCCAGTAACTGAGGTTTTGATCCATAATGGCTATCCCAAAAGCCTCAGTGCTTGGCAAAACAATAGTCGCGTTAAGACTTTAAAGCTATACGTCAACGGAGATGAAAAAGCAATCCTGCATCTAGAAGATAGCCGTGGAGAACAGAAGTTTCAGCTGGGAGAAGAGTTGCAAAGCAAAAGCGGTGATTTAGTCCTAAGATTTGAAATCGTTGAAGTTTATAAAGGCGACAAATATGCCGATACCGGCCTCGCCGAACTCGAATTTGACGGCAATGGTGTTCTCTGCTTTGGAACGGGTACGCTGATTAATATGGCCGATGGAAGTCAAAAAGCCATAGAGCAACTGAAGGTAGGGGATAAGGTGCTGGCTTGGAATGAGGCGCTGCAACAAAACACTCCTGCTACTATTGAAAGACTTGGCCAGCAAAAGCATGATGATTTGATGCAAATCAGCTGGGAAGGCGGGCAAATTGTTAGTACTCCTGACCATCCCTTCTTTGTGGAGGCTAAAGGCTGGGCAGTTTTAGATCCTCATACTACTGGTCGTTATCAAGGCTTCGACGCACTGGCCCAAATACAAGTGGGGGATCTGTTAAAGCTCGCATCAGGGGGAAGCGTTCGCGTACAAGCGATAGAAAAAATCCCTACTCTTCAAATGACCTACTCCATTACCAGTCTTGACCAAGGCAATGCTTTTTATGCCAATGGTCTCAGGGTAGGGGTTGAACGAATCAAACCGCTGAACTAGCATGCGTTGGATTTGGGGGGCTGTACTTTTACTACTTTTTGCTTGTCAAGCGCCTCAGGAAGGGATAAAAGTAGCGGTAGCTGCCAATTTACTCCTCCCGTTGGAAGAGATTGTGGCTAGTTATGAGCAAAAGCATACAGAAAAGATTCTGCTTATCCCCGGAGCTTCTGGCAGTTTGACTACCCAAATTGAAAAAGGTGCACCTTTCGATCTCTTCATTTCCGCGAATGAGCGTTTTGCGAAGCATCTCCACCAAAAAGAAAAACTCGCGGAAGATCCCAAAAATCTGATCCAAGGTCGATTACTGCTTTGGCGCAAAGCAGATTTGCCCGACTTGACGGCCGATAATGAGCTGAGCCCAGATATTAAGCTTGCCATCGCCGACCCTGAATTAGCGCCCTATGGTGCTGCGGCTAAGGAATATCTCTTAAATGAGGGACTTTGGGAGACCATACAGCCCAATCTAGTGATCGGCAAGAGTGTGGGCCAAGTCAATCAATATTTGCGGGCTGGGGTAGTGGATTATGCTTTTACTGCCCCGGCCGCTCAATCAATTGATAGTTTATTACTGGCGGGGCATTGGCAAATCTTATCTGTCGACATGCCACTCAATCATCCGTTTATGTTGTTAAAGGAGGCGAAACCCGAAGCTCAGCTATTTATGGACTATTTGGAAGAAGTAGAGGCATTGGCTATTTTTTCCAAACATGGCTACCTTTTAAAACGCTAATATTTAGGCTCTTTTTTATGCTCGCGCCCTTCGTTTTAAGTCTGAAACTCGCTGCAACGACGACTAGCCTATTGTTTTTGCTCTGTATTCCTTTGCTTTATTGGGTACATCTTCGGAGCGGACCATTGCGACCTTTGTTTAAGAGTTTAATCAGCTTGCCCCTGGTTTTGCCTCCAACTGTATTGGGCTATTATCTTTTGGTTAGTTTTCAGTCAGATCGCTGGCTAGGCACCATTTGGGAAGGCATTTTTGGCCAGCAATTAGCCTTTAGTTTTGCGGGCCTTGTTTTCGGCTCCATGATTTTTTCTCTGCCCTTCCTACTCAACCCGATCATTTCTGCGCTTGAAGGTTTACCTAAATCCTTTACTGAGGCGGCTTACGTTATGGGTAAATCTCCTTGGCAGACCTTTTGGCGGGTGCTACTTCCCAATGTAAGGCAGTCGATCATCGTCGGTGGGGTGATGGCTTTTGCGCATACCATCGGAGAATTTGGGGTAGTTTTGATGATTGGAGGGAACATTCCGGAGGAGACAAGAGTGGCTTCAATTGCGATTTATCAAGAAGTAGAGGCCTTACGTTACGATCAGGCCAATATCTATGCGCTAAGTCTCCTGCTTTTTTCGTTTTTGGTATTGATGATTGTATATTTTGGTTCACAGCACCAATCACGCAAAGCATTT
>CAZHOC010000779.1:0-3678 GCA_964534295.1 uncultured Bacteroidia bacterium
TGCGTCGCCTAGAGACAAGCGTTCCGCGTCCCGAAAGCTTTCGGGAGCAAAAAAACAAAAATCAATAATCTAACAGCTCCTCCAACTTGGCCAATACCTTATCGGAATTGGGGAGCATAGTCGCCTCTAAAGTAGAGTTAAGGGGTATGGCAGGCGTATCGATCGCTCCCATAGTCATCACGGGTGCATCAAGAGATTGGAAACATTCCTGGGAGATACGACCGGCCAGAGACTCAGCAAAAGAGTTTTGTAGCGTCTCTTCGGTCAATACCAATACCTTATTATGGCGCTTGACAGCCTCCACAATGGCTTCCCAGTCGATAGGAGCAAGCGTACGTAAATCTAAAATCTCGACTTGTCCTGCTAGCTTTTTACTCGCATTAGCAGTCCAATGAACGCCCATCCCATAGGTGATTACCACGCAGCTTTCGCCGTTTTCGAGCGCTTCCTCGCTAGCAGCTTGGTAGGTTCTTGCCTTACCCAAAGGAATCACATAATCATCGCTAGGCTCTTTGGTACGACTGGCTTTGCTACCGGGTACTTTGCCCCAATAAAGTCCCTTATGTTCAAACATGACCACCGGATTGGGGTCGTAATAAGCCGCGCGCATCAAGCCTTTCATATCAGCAGCATTAGAAGGATAGACCACCTTTACACCTTTGATAGTTAGGACCGCAGATTCGATACTGCTAGAATGATAAGGCCCACCACTGCCGTAAGCACCAATTGGCACACGGATCACCGATTGTACGGGCCATTTGCCATTGGAAAGGTAGTAGGAGCGACTGACCTCAGCATACAACTGATTAAGACCCGGCCACATATAATCCGCAAATTGGATCTCCACAAAAGGCTTGCAACCCATTGCTGACATACCGACGGTCGAACCTATAATGTAGGCTTCTTGGATAGGTGTATTAAAGACTCTTTTATCGCCGTATTTTTTGGCAAGGAGAGCCGCTTCGCGGAACACGCCCCCAAGCTCGCCACCGACATCTTGACCATAGAGCAAAGCTTCTGGATGCGCTTCCATGATCTTGTCAACCGCATGTAGGGCAGCATCAACCATCATCACTTCTTGGGCGCCTTCGGGCGAACGCTCCCCTTCCTCAGCTGTAATCGGCGTAGGAGAAAATATATGGGTATGTAAATCTTCTGGTCTAGGATCCTCTGAGGCGTAAGCACGTTCGAGTTCGCTTTCCACCTCAGCTAAAACGACATCGGGCAAGGTCTCGATTTCCGCTTCCTCTACCCCATTGGCAAGGAGATAGTCCTTGAGGCGCGGCAGTGGGTCGTGAGGCTCGTGCGATTCAAGATCATGGCGATACCATTCTTTGCGCACCCCAGAGGTATGGTGATTGAGCAAAGGCACGGTAGCATGGATCAAAAATGGACGACGCTCCTTACGGATTTTGCCCAGTACTTCTTCGATAGTCGCATAAGCAGTGGCGAAATCAGTTCCATCAATAGAGATGGCTTCAATGCCATGAAATCCTTTTACAAATTCGGCCGCATTTTGGGCGTACATCTCGCTTCCCTGAGCAGAAATCCCCCAGCCATTGTCTTGTACCAAGTATAAAATCGGATACTGATGTAGGGCAGCCATCTGCAAGGCCTCAGAAACCTCTCCTTCTGTCATGGCTCCATCCCCTATCGAACAAACTGCTACTGGAGCATCGGCATCGGTCCATTTGTCCAAACCCTGTTCCTCTCGATACTGCATCCCTTGAGCTACGCCCGTAATCGGAATCACCTGCATACCAGTCGAAGAAGACTGATGGGGAATCTTAGGCATATCATCCCTACGCAAAGAAGGGTGTGAGTAGTAGGTTCTTCCTCCGGAGAACACATCCTCTCTTTTGGCCATCAATTGTAGCATCAATTCATAAGGGGTAATGCCCATACCCAAAAGCAGAGAATCATCTCTATAATAAGGTGCTACAAAGTCCTGTGGTTTTAGCTGCATGCCCATCGCCAATTGGATCGCTTCATGTCCTCTGGAGGTGGCATGCACATATTTTGAAGTGCGATCTTTATGGGTTTCGTAAGCATGGGCCAGAGCCGAAGCGGTGAGCATAAGTCTATAGGCTTTGAGAGCGATAGACTTAGAAAAGGAGGGTTGCTCAACAGATTCGGACATAGCAGAGGACTTGATCATATCTCGGGGGTATTTTGTAGCATAAAATTACAGACGGATGCGCAAAAAAGCTAACGGATGTTAGGTAGCTAATGTTTGGGTTGCGTATCTTCGTCGCCGAGAGTACATTACTAGTATGACAATCGATCAAGCCAATCAGCAAGCCCAAAAAGCTTGGGTTTCTCTTTCAGAAGGAGACTTTGAAGCCGCTATCAAGTACGCGTCAGAATTAACGCAGGCCGGTTATGAAGTGGGATATCGAATTCGTTCGGCCATAGCCGAAGAACAAGAAGATTGGGACGAAGCGGAAAACATCATCAATGAAGGCTTAGGCGCCCATCCTGATGCTTGGCCGCTACATTTGCAATTAGGAACCCTATATACCCAAAACGGTCGCTTTGAAGAGGCCAATACCGTCTTTGAGAAAGCACTTGAATTGCCAGAAGTAGAAAAGCATTGGATTGAAATGAATCAAGCCGTTGCCCTATCTCAACTCGGTAAAGTCGATGAAGCCCTTAACCTCCTCCAAGGCATAGAGCATGAAGAGCTACGCAATCAGGCTTTTGAGATCAAAATGCAACTCCTTGACACCTACCAACGACATGATTTGATGTTGGAGTTGGTGGCGGATGAACTAGAGGATTTGGTTCCGCCACAAAATGAGGAAGAGGCAGCAGTCATGTCTCGGGTCTTAGCGCTCATCGCGAACGCTTGTTATTATGAAGACAAGGACGAAAAAGAAACGCGTTTTTATCTCAAGCAAGCTATTAATTATGATCGCAGCAATGAGTTGTCGCTCATGGTCCTGCGTGAGATGAGGGCTGAGTTTACGGAGCAGGGCAAACTTTACGGGATCCTGATCCAAGCAAATATCAAAAGTGAAGAAGGTGTAACACCCGTGATGACTACTTATGGGATTCTTGCTGATTCGGTTGACGAAGCGGTTAGTATGATCCAAGAGTTTGAAATTGAATCTCTAGATCGAGATTCTATCCAAATCATGGAAGTGGAAGAATCCGCCCCAGATGAAGAGGAGGAGCTGAAGGGCATCTATCTAGTAGGGGGCTTGGGCTTTTTGAACTAAGAAGTAAATGAAAAAACAGTACGCTGATACAGATCTTGCTTTCAATAAAAACGAAGACCATAACCGTATGCTCCTTCGTGAATTGAGACACCAACAGAGCAAAGCGTTCGCCGGTGGAGGCGAAAAATCTACCCAAAAACATAAAGCCAAAGGCAAAATGACCGCCAGAGAGCGGATCGATCTACTTTTGGATGACAAAGAAGATTTTATCGAAGTAGGTACGCTGGCCGCGAACGGTATGTATCAGGAGTACGGTGGTTGCCCTTCGGCCGGAGTAGTGACAGGCATTGGCCATGTCGGCGGTAAACTTTGCATGATTGTGGCCAATGATGCGACGGTGAAAGCGGGTGCCTGGTTCCCGATGACAGGCAAGAAAAATCTCCGTGCCCAAGAAATCTCGATCGAAAATCGCTTGCCCATCATCTATTTGGTGGATAGCGCAGGCGTTTTCCTACCT
>CAZHOC010000780.1:0-3677 GCA_964534295.1 uncultured Bacteroidia bacterium
GAAGTGTTGAAGTGTTGAAGTGTTGAAGTGTTGAAGTGTTGAAGTGTTGAAGTGTAATAATCAATAACTCAACAACTCAACAATTAGATAATCGTTCTGCGAAGCAGTAAAAAGCTTGCTAAGCCGTAATAATTTCAACAATGGTTTGGTGGAAGTTCTCTTCGGTGATAGAGAGCAGCTCTTCAAGTTTATCGAAAAAATGTTCTCCTTCATTCCCTGTATATGCGAGGCTCAAGGCTTGCGTAAAATCATGCTCCTCTAAGGCTTTCTCGAATAAAAAAGCGCTCATGACATAGTAGGAAAAATGTCGGTTTACGGAAGATTTACGGCCTTTTTTAAATTCCGCTAAGAAATCAACGTCTGGCTTAGCAATCAGCTCTTGGCGAAACTGTTTCTTCATCTCAGCCATATCATCATAGCTCAGGCCATAGCCTCCATAGTAAGCCGAGAGCCCCTGAACAAAAGGCCAATAAATTTGCTCTGGATTGGGTAGGTGATAGTAGAGATATTCTCCCAGATAGGCAAAAATGTAGTTGGGATTATCCGTACCAGTCAGAAAGGTCCTGCCGCCATTGTCGGTAAAGCCTAAGTCATAACACAAGAAATTACATTGGCGAGCGCTATATAAAAATCCATAGGATTTGAGCAGCTCATCTAAATCTCGAAAAGCATAATAGTCTAATGTTGGAATGGGCCCCTTGCTAAGCTTCGCGAGCTCCTGAGTAAAAAGGACAAACTCCTTGGCCTTAGTCTCATCGAGATTGGTGCTGTAATGGTAGTTTACGTTATCGAAACGCTTAGTGGCAAAATGCCGCGTATTGTCTTCAAATGGGCAATAAAATCGATAATGATCTTGGTAAGGAACCGCTTTCAACTCTGTTATTTGATAGATAAACACCTGGCTATCGCGTTCTCCAGTAAAACCTATAGTTAAGCGAAAGCATTGCTCTTCGACCTGATAAGATTTCAACACTAAGGGCTGGTGGAAAGCGGGATGATTACCGATACCTGACAGCTTTTCGAAGAAGAATTCAAACTGCAGGAAATGGGTCGAATCAACATATTTTTCGCTATAGCTAGAAGCCTTTGCTTCCGCAAGAAAGCCATTGAGAGCTTGCTCGATTTTGGCAGAGGTGAGACTATCTTTCTCGGCAAGCTCTAGATTGAAATTTCTATGCACAGATACCTGAGCCTTGAGGCTTAAAGTCATCAAGAAAACGAATAAGCAAGCTAGGGTCTGTAGATACATTTTGGGGCTAATCATGGTTCTTGTTTTTGTTCTAACTCCTCAATTTTGGCCAGGGCATGTTCATTCTCTGGATCTAGGGAGACTACCGCTTGATACATGTACAAGGCACTTTCGAAATCCTCTTTGCGTTCGTAGGCCTCGCCAAGGCTATCGTATACATTGGGGACTTTGGAATTTAGCATGGCATTGATGGTAAAAACAGCGATTGCTTTATCTACTTCATCCCTGCTCAAAAGGACATAACCATAAGTGTTGAGGCCTCTGTCGTTGTGGGCAAACTTATAGACTTCTCGTGCGATGTTTAGTAAGGCTTGCCGATCAGTCATCGAGTCTAAAGTGGATAGGCGTTCGTCAACGACGGCTACCACCTTATACTGAGGCGCACTGGGAAGCCCAAGCAAGATTTGAGTTAGATCCATCTCAAGGCTGCTGCCGGGAAACTCAACGATACGACCGATTTCAAGGCCATGGCGATAGACAATAAAAGTAGGAACTCTATGCAGCAGTTTACCCACTTCTTCATGGGTGGGACTTTGCTTGTATCGGGGTGCATTGCGGTACACATTGATTAAGCTAATATCCTCATCGGCTACTTCTAGGGCATCCAGGATTTTGTAAAATCGAGGTACTTCCCTACGACTATCTCCACACCAAGTCGCCATAAAGATTTCGATACTGATATCATCAAGATGATCCTTTGCTTTATCTATCAATTCCTTGTCAGTCTGATAAGCATCGTACTCAGCTTGATACCATGTTTTGAAGGAGTCTTGCTGTAAAGCGCTGCGATTACACAAACCGATGAGCTGTAGTTTCCCAGACTCATCAATAAAGGTCTGATTGATTTCTTGAGCAAGAGTAGATTGGCAAAATAAAGGCAATAAGAAGCTCATTATGAGCAGTTTGTAGCTGTTCATTTCTAAAAAGGGGTTATATGTGGATGGATTTCGGGCTTTTGCCCTCAAAGTATAACTAAAAGATTAGTTAGTCAATATTTTTAACTAATTTTTTAGTTTATACCCTTCAGTTTGCCATTGGTTCAATTGGCGGGGAGAAGAAAATCGGAGAATTTGTGAATCGGGATAGTCGGCTAATCTTTTGAGTAAGCGGGGACGATGAATCTCGGGGAAGAAAAAGACATAATGAAAAAAGGGAAAGTCAAAGCGTTCGGCGCAGCCGTCCGTCATATCAGGCCTTACCCGTCCCCAGAAACGGAGGGTGCGCTTAAAAACGCGCCAGAGGCACAGCCAACGAGAAAAGTCGAGCCATATTATCAAATCTGTGTGGGGAAGGCGAATATCCATGGAGCCGCTGTAGTTGCCATCCATAATCCAGCGTTCGGCAAGGACGAGCTCCCCCACCTTAGCCCTCCACTCCTCCTTGGGAGTTTCTACCCAATAGGGCTGCCAATAGGCTCTGTCAAGATGAATGACAGGAAGGTCCCACTCCTTAGCTAATTGCCTGGTCAAAGTGGATTTACCGGCGCCGGAGCAACCGATGACCATAACACGCTGCATAAGATATTAATTTCGTCTCGCCCTGGCTCTAGGGCTGGTTTCCTCCTCCTTCTCTGCTGGTTCACCGAGCAAATTGACGCTCACCAACCAAGCTTCCCCTTGGTCGCCATCCAAGACTACGAATGAAACCAAGAAGTTGTTATGCCAAACTGTGTAGGGTCTGAGAAAATATTGAGTGCGTCTTTGGCCTTCGTAAATCAGGCTTCGATCCGAGACCTCAGACGTATTTAGATCTACCATACGGGTATAAAGGCGATCAGGCCCCCTGAGCTTATCTCCAGAGGGCTCACGGGTTAGGACACTTAACATCCCACTTTCTTTGTCTAGGTGATAAGAGTAAAATTCTCCTGCCTTCTCATATAGATTTTGGCTACGCTGAAAAGAGGGAATAATGAGCGCTTGACGGACCTCTCCATTTGGCTGAAACTCATAAAGCAGCATTTCTCCAATGACGTGTTCTTGAGCTGCCATAGGACCAAACTCTGTAGGAGAACCCGCATACTGATGGGCATCAAATTTTTGAGTTAAAAGCCAGACTCTATCATCTGGCATTTCGATGATTTCCTGAATCATGAAGCCATCAAATCGCTTGAGAGGAGGTACGCCAAAGTCTTCTCTTTGTTTTTCGACCGTGACGATTAGGCTCGAATTAATATCTATTCTCCGGCTGAGATCCACTACCTCTTTGTCAAAATCGAAGTTTACAAGCTGGTAAGCCTGAGTCCCTTTGAGCTTGCCACGAATTTCACGTTCGGCATGGGCGATATACAGACGCTTACCGTTGGTGCTGATAGTAGGAGGGAAATGGGTGTAATAGGCTTCGTTTAGCTCTTGACGCTCTACGAATCCTTCATAAGTCAGTGTACTAAGGCTTTGCTCCGCGGCATCAAAGCAGAATGCAGAAAGCAAGG
>CAZHOC010000781.1:0-3673 GCA_964534295.1 uncultured Bacteroidia bacterium
AATATGAAAAGATCGTCGCTTGCGGCGTGTATGCCTTAGATAACGGACATAAAGGTTGATCATAAAGGTGGTTTTCCCCATCCCAGATCCCGCCAATACGATGTAAAAGCGTTGGTGATCATTATCTGGGTGAAAGGCCTTTTTGAGAAAGAAGGGGATTAATCGTTGGCGAGCAGCCACCGTATTGGCCTGAATCAATTCTCCGTGTTGGGAAGGAGGGACACTTTGAAATTGGGTCGGCACATAAAATTGGGTCGCCTTCTTAATATCAGCAGTCGAAAAGTAGGGATGGAGGTCTTTTTTTAGTTGACGGTTTTGCGATTGGCGATACCATTTAATACCCAGACGGCCAAAAACCGCCACTAAACCCAATATTATCGCAATGATTGCCTCCTGAACAAATTCGTTCCCCCACTCGCCGAGGTTAAGCTTGTCAATAAAATCCTGTAACAAAAGCATAGGTATGTGCTAGCCCATTTGGTACTGTGCTTAAAGCTAAATTTTTCTGTTGTGAATGCCAATGCTGACGTTTTGGCATGATTTAAATTCAAAAACTGCCATTGTGGCATGTGTATGGGGCCCTTTTTGCCTATTCGGCAGGAAAATAGGGCATGGAACACAGTTTGATTCCCTAATAGTGTATTTCAATCAAACATTTACCACAACAGAAAAAACATAGATCACGATGAAATTAGCAGTTAGAAACAATCGCCAATACCCCAGCTTCAATAGCTTGTTTAACGATTTGTTTGGAGAAGAATTTGGCGCATTCAATGGCGGAACCAATGTTCCTGCTGTGAACGTCAAAGAGGAAAACGAACAATTTGTCCTTGAGGTTTCTGTCCCTGGACGCAAGAAAGAAGACTTCAACATCAAATTGGACGATAAGACCTTGACCATTTCTTCTGAATGGAAAGAAGAATCGACTGAGAATGACGAAAAAGCTAAATATAGCCGCCGCGAATTTCGCTACGGAAGCTTTAGTCGCTCCTTCAGTCTCCCCAAAACCGTGGATGGTGAAAAAATCAACGCCCGCTACGAGAATGGCATCTTGTTCTTGAGCCTTCCTAAAAGAGAGGAAGCGCAAGACAAGGGTACTCGCCAGATCGAGATTAGCTAGGGCTTAGTATAAAGAGTCAATAAGACCGAAGGATCCTTGGTGGGCTCGTTTCGAGGCTGATAGAGTAGGGATAAGGATTAGAGGTGATACTCGTGCCGAGAACGCCAAGGCTCCTTCGCTGACTCCCCCAAATTATTGAATTCGACGCGTCAAAGGACGCATAGTATAAATTTTTGAAGCAAGCAGTTGGTCGGTATATGCGGCTGCACTCGCAGCTAACCGATGCATGGTTTGTGATGTATTTAGGGTTTTTGTAGTAGTGGCCGGGATTGTCTAGGAGGGCAGTCCCGGTTTTTTTTATGGGATTCGATACATGTCTAGATAGAGGTACACCCCAATCGCATCCACTGAGGCCGTATCTGATTCATAACTACTCGAGCCAATCCAATATTGATAATCCTGCCTATTCTGATTTTTGGTAAACTCTATCTCCATCTTACCTAAGTGCGGCAAAATGAAAGATTCAGGAATGTCCATAATGACGAAATCTCTGCTTTTATGCCTCCAATTGCCCCTGAAAATGGTATCCGTACGAATCGTAAAAGTGCTATCCTCCATGAGCTCAAGCTCGTAATCACTTATCCAGATAGAATAATCAGTATTAGCCCCATAAGGATAGTCTACATAGCCAGAAATCGAAAGGTCCCATCTTCCTATGCTTTGCTCCCTTAGCTCTGGCAAGGGATCTGGCTGGCAAGCCAGTGCCAGCAAAGTCAGACAAGTGAAAGCGACAATTTGTGTTTTCATTGGTCAACAGTTTAAAATTGTTAATTGACCAGCCCCTTTGTATTTTGACTATTGTAATATCAACAATTAGACGATGAAAAACACCTATCTAATCAGTCTTTTGGTGATCTTACTTGTGGTAGGGGGGAAGGGGCTGGCCCAAACCTCAAGTACCGCCGAAAAAAAAGCTGCTCCTTTTTACGCCATCGCTGAACTCGGTACTGGCATTAGCATTTATCCGTACTGCGCTCCAATAGAACTAAGTCATAGCCTTGGCTTAGGGGTTCGGATTGGGAAAAATGTTGGCATTGGTATCAATCATCATATGACATCAAGTATCTCGCTCTGGGGCTATTCTGACCGTAAATTTAGAGGATTAAGCCTGCATAGCTTTGTCCGCTATGGAAAGTTTCGCTTGATGGTCGAAGTGGGAAGGACGATGAATTATGAGGATGGATGTAATGACCATCAAACAGGCTTTTACTTTCGTGCTAATGAAGAAAGCTTGAGACCGTACTTTCGTATCAGCCCAAGCTTTCAGCCCATTAAGCAGTTATACTTCTTTGTGAGTTGGCTTCAGACGTCGCGCACCTCAGGTAACTATACCTATTTTGATTACTACACTTACGGAAAAGGTCCAACAAGCTTATCTCTTAGGTCGATACAATTTGGTGCAGGCTTATACCTCGGCCACTAATACTTACGCCAACGTGTACGGTAGACTTCGTTTTTGTATTGCGCCTCTAGGATATATACTCCTTCGGAGAACGCTTGTGTCTCTAGCGTACAGCTTTTACTAAAGGCCGCGATAACTTGGTTGCTGACTCGCTCTCCATTTTCGTCATAGACACAAAGCATCATATTCTCCTTTATGAGGGGAAAAGAAAGGACAAGACTATCCTCATCAGACTTCGCTTCTAAAGGAAAATAGAGGGATAAACTCCGCCATGCAACATGGTTGCTGACGATTTGCTCACCATTGGACCAAACGGCTTTTACTCGGTAGCGAGCGCTTTGCCAAGGAGACTCATCTACAAATACCAAAGGCTCGTCCACTTTTACTCGCTGGATAGCTCGAAAACTGCCATTTATCTTGGCTCGTTCGACTACCCAGTATTTGGGTATGACTTCGGAACTTGCTTCCCAACTCAAAAAAACTTTGTTGTTGAGACCAATGTGCTGACTCAGCACAATTTGCGGTGATTTGTCTCCGACTGAGCGTTCGCCGGAGGCGTAGGTAAAAGGTAAAAGAAGAATAAAGCATAACAAAGACCCGGTCGCAGCAAGGTGAAAAAGGGAAAATCTGCGCATAAGGTTCTTATTTGAACCCAAATTCAGATTAACCTTTTAGGTGAAAAAACGTTTTTTGTTGTGGAACTTACAGGTTATGTGTAAGTGGATTGGCAAGTAAATATGCTCCTTTTGGCTGTATGGGCCTATTTTGTATCATAGAAAACCTAATTTTCGACATGCCGAAAATTAAATGACTCATTAATTTATGCCAGTTGGAACCTATTCTTGGGCTTCTCTTTGCTTAACGATCGTTTCTAAGGCAGTATAAAATTCTTCTCCATACTTGCGAACGAGTGCACTTTTGGTGAACTCAAAAACCCTGATACCAGTGGCTTCGCCCTTATTGCAAGCATCTGAGCAAATGTCCCAGCGATCATAGTTAATAGCGTCAAAATCCTTGTAGGCAGTAATGCGGATAGGGTAGAGATGACAGGAGACAGGTTTCTGAAAATCTATTTTGCCATCCGCCCAGGCCTGCTCAATGGCGCAAAGCGCTAAGCCCTGCTCATTGAAGGTTACATAGGCGCATTCTTT
>CAZHOC010000782.1:0-3672 GCA_964534295.1 uncultured Bacteroidia bacterium
TCTGCTCCGCAAGGATTTTGCACGATAAGCTGTACAGTATAAAGACCGCTGGCTGTATAGGTGTGATTGGGCGAAGCATTTTGGCTGCTGTCTCCATCACCAAAGTCCCATTGATAGCTGAGCGCATCTTGAGAGAGATCATCAAAGTTGATCGTTAGGCCGCTTTGCGTAACACTAAAATCTGCTACAGGCTCTTGCCCGCTAACCAGCAAAAAAGCACTATCTGTGACGCTAAAGCCATTGCTGTCTACGACTGTCAAACTATACCAGCCGCTGCTATCAACGACGGTACCAAAAGCGCCGATGGGCAAGCCAGCACCTTGATCACCTGTACTCCAAACAAAATCATAGGGCGCTACGCCCGGGACGCTGAGTTCTGCGAAGAGCAGCTCTCCACTACAAAGGCTATCTGGCTCCATACTCAATTCTGGGAAGGGATAGATCGTATTGAGCACTGTATTGGTAATGATGGGTGCGTTGAAGTCGAAGTAAATCGCGGCGCTATTATGGATTTCAGTGAAAGGGGCAAGCGTTCCGCGATGCGGCAAAGAAAACTGGACAAAGCCCTGACTGCCGACAGGATCAGAAATCGAATCAGGCAGATTGATTCCCGGAAAAGAGAAGACCAAGATCGAATCATCCTCTATTTGTAGTTGATAAGGGAAACTATAGCCCAAGGCTTGGTAGCCTAAGGCATCGAGATCGCTATCAATAGTATCTCGAATTACCACCAATTGGGCGGGAGCATTCCCTACATTTTGAAAGCGAACGGTATAAGTCAGGATGCTGTCTTGATCAGAAATATAACCCGCGGGACCGACTCCTTTGGGGGAAACAAGCTTATCATTGGGATCGTAGGGACCTGTGATTTCTCTACTTAACAAGACCTCATTGTTGCTATAATCGCTATCAGGGCCTATGGGATTTACATTCGCCTTTGAGTAAAGCGAATCTCCGATTAGCGTACTACTATCGACCAAAGTGGTTACTGTCATCCCAAAGAAGCTTAGCGGATCGATTTGCGGGGTAGTCCAACGGTAAAGCCCTTGACTAGGATCTGCAAAAATCAAAGTAGCAGTAGTATTGGAGCTAATGAAAACCTCAGACGGATCCAATAGTAATTCTAGCGTTCCTTCGTCAGCAGTATTCCCGTTATTAACGACCGAGAGGGTGTGTATCCTGATTGCCCCTGGAGTGATCCCCAAACTACTGAAATAAAACATCTCAAAATCGACAAAAGGAAGAATGTCAAATCCAAGGTCTATACCTGTGGTATCGTCATCATAATCATCGAAAAACAGAGTATGTTTTCCCACAGGTGGACAAATCAAATTGGTATAGGGCCCATTGGGAGAACTAATCGCAAATGAACCGGTATCTAAGGCAAAAGTGTATTCCCCCTGGGCATTAGTCATAATGGCTCCCCCCGGATCGACATCTACGATGGTAAAGGGTAAAGGAGCTTCTCCGGGATCCTGCATGCAGTTTGCGTTGGCATCATGGTAAACCAGCCCACTCACAAATACATAACAGGAGTCTGGTGGGGGAAGCACCCCAATCCATTGGTTGACACAGCCAAAGACATCTTCGACCAATACTGAATATAGGCCAGGAGTCAGATTACTGGCGGAATCGCTAGTTTGTCCATTACTCCACTGGTAGGTAAAAGGCCCATTAGTACTCTGAGGGGTAATTTGAATCCAACCATCGTTCCCTAGGTTACAAGTAGGAACTACACTAGTATCTTGCAATACAAAATCTACCCCTGCTACCAAGAAGTCGGCTGTCAGAGAGTCATTATTCGCATCGATAACCAAAACAGTATATTGACCCGGTAATAGGCTATCTAAATCTTCAGTAGTCGCTCCATTATCCCATAGATAAGTGAATGGAGCCTGCCCTCCAGATACATACAAATCAACCGCTCCTATACTATCACCGCAAGCTGCTGGTGTTACTGAGCCTGAAAGGCCAAACTCTATCATCCGTACGTAGCATTGAGTTGCGCCAAAAGAAGGCTTAGGACAATGACTATCTTCTGCCAAAAAGGTAAGTGGTACCACCTGCCCTATGAAACTACTGTCAACCACCCATTCGAAGACGCCGAAAGAAGGATTGGCAAAGGCATTGGTCCAATTGAAGCCCGTCATATCAGCGGTGATTGGGTAGACAGAGATCGTATCCCCCATATCTTGATCGCTAAAAGCAACCGCCACTCTCAAGGTGTCGCCAGGGGCGACTAAAAAAGTATCTGCCAAACCGCCAGGTACAATCCCAGGGCCTCCAAGCGAAAACAGGGTATCCGCCTGAGGGATTTGATTGGGAAAGTTCATACAGTCTACCACCGTAACTTGAAACTCGCGATTCATCGTACCAATCTGTACCCCATCTCGAAATTCATCCACCGCAATACAAATAAGACCCGATTCAAGAGAGCCACCAGGGCTAGGATCGACAGTCAACAGACCAGAATAAGGATCAATATCTACTTGCCACAAGGGGCCCATCGGATCTTGAGGGCCATAGGTAAATAAATAGATTGAGGGAATGATAACTGAATTAATTGTTTGGGAGTAACAATTGGTTAATCTATAGGCTAAGGAATCCCCATCCGGATCTGTTGCGGAAATATCGGCATAGGTGGTATTTCCTAAACAGATATAGACCTGTGGCATCTGGTTAAAGACAGGTGTATTATTTATTTCTGTAGTATCAACGCTTAATGAAGTCCCCACGGTGAAAGATTGATTCCCAGTAGGACCAGATGGTACAAGCGTGGTATTAGCATTACGGCAGCAGCCTGTCAACCAGATATCAATAGAATCACAACCAGTACTACAGAAATCATAATCCATATAAAAGGTGTATTCTGCCACTCCGTTGAAAAGCGCTCCTGGAAACGAGCCCTGACAATTAGTGATCGACAACTGTCCAGGTGGAACAGCAGTCGGACAAATGGGAGTAACTTCTTGATAAAGGATGCCCGTAAGCGGCGTTACTAAAGTGGGCTGAGAAGGCAGGTTAGCACATGCCAATGGGTTAAAAATAAAAGGATTCGTACTAATGGGGTTTCCTGTTGGTGTTACGGGAATTTGCGCAGAAAACCCACTGCAATCAATAAAAGCCGTTCCATGAAGACGATAAATACAGCCGCCCAAATGTTCTACACTGATACTGCCTCCCATATGATGACTAGCCCATAAGGAAGGTAGGAGGAGTAGCAAAAATATTGTGAGTAAAAGCTTGTTCATCTAGAAAGTGTGTAATAAAAAAATGGCAGCGCTACCGATTCTAGCGCTGCCTTACTATAGCACTGTCAATCTATAATAAATTTTGCGGTGTGGGTGCGTTCGCCGACGAGGCGATACAAATACATACCCTCACTTAAATTTCCTTTATCTATCTGGAAGCTCGTGCCGCGATGGGCCGGATAGCTACGCACTAACTTGCCTTTGAGGTCGTAGATATACAGTCTGTAAGCTTGACCTTCCGGATTACTAAAGCTAAGCTCTGCTTGAGATTGGAAGGGGTTAGGCACCAGCTTCACTGAACGCTCAAACTCGTCTTCTAGATCCGTAGCGAATATGCTTACAGTTTGCATGAGGGTGTCAGTACCACATTTGTTGCCCGTAACAAGCATTACCTGATACTCTCCACTGCCTGCATATACAT
>CAZHOC010000783.1:0-3666 GCA_964534295.1 uncultured Bacteroidia bacterium
GAAAAATAATCATCAGTTTTACCAAAAGCGGTCAACGCTATTTAGGGATTGACAAACATTCGATATTGGACATTCATCATTCCCAATTCCCACCGTTCTGCGAAGCAGGAATACCCATTGAAGATGTTTAATTATAATTTTAAAGCCACTAAATAGAGCTTTCCCTCTTTTTCGACTGCCCCCAAAAACCGATTACGTTTTCTCGCCATAAGCACACTAGGACAATAGCTTGCGCCGCTAAAGGCTGGATTGAGAATATCCTTCGAGCGAATTTCTCCATTTGGCTTGAGGACACTCAAGAAGATACCAGATTTTGCTTCCTCGCTATCCTCGAATCTTTTTTGGTGAAAAAAGTAGATGCCCTTGGGTCTTAAAGTGAGATAATTTGGATTATCTCGTACATACAAATAATCGGTTGTTTGGGGGGGAATGTATATTCGATTGGTCCACTCAAACTCTGCATCTGGACTGATACTGGATACTAGGAGGTCAGCGAAAACAGATTTTAATTCAGAAGATCTCTGGTCGATATAGTTAAAGCTTAAACTATTGACCAAGACAAAGCCTCCGTCCGGTCGCTGGATGATCTGCTCGGTACCCATTAGATTAAGCTCTAAATTCTCGGGCCAATTCTTAGCTTCCTCATTGCCTTTAAAGGGGATGAGTTTTTTACTCTGGAGCTTAGAGTCCTCTGAATCAAAAGTCAGTTTAGCAATCCCTCTCACTATTTTTTCCTGATCGATATACACTCCCACACAGAGTAGATTGCCTTGTGGAGTAATAAGCGGGAGCACAGCGCTGACTCGATTATCATCCTGGTTGATATATTCATGACTGCTAATGGGATTTCCCTTGGCATCATATAGCCAAAAGTTGTATTGATCTCCCTTGTTGATCGACATTAATGTCCCGTTTTGTATGATTTGGGTGATTTGCAGAATACAGCTGCCGTCAGGTTCTACCTTTACCGCCTTGATCATTTTGGCTTTAGCATTTTTGGTAAAAGCTTCCTCTCTTTGCCAGATGATATTCATCTCTGGGTCAAAAGCAGTGAGGGAAATCAAACGATCGTCTCTATCAAATCGCTTGAGATTAGTAAATAAAATCAGGACCGATTCTTTGTTATTTGTGGCAAAGTGAAAATTGGCTATCTCAATACGCCGAGGGAGGGTGAGACTTAGCACTTCTTCGACTTGACCAACTTGGGTGAGATTCTCAGGTTCAATACGAAATAATACAAGGACTTTTTTCTTTTCTGAGCCATTCTCATAGGAAGTCAAGATTTTGATTTGCGAATCATGAACCCATACTTTTTGGAAGCGCAGAAGTTGATTAGCGTGTTTGAGAACATGAGTTCTTTGGCTGATTAGCTTGAGCTTGGCGTCGTATTTAAATAGGGTAAGGCTTTTGTTGATTTTTCCCTCAATAGAATAAGTGAGGTAGGCATCTTTTAAGAAGCCTCCAGGTAGTTGCTTGGCTGCTACGCCATTAATTTTCGTACGGCCGATCTCCGGACCAAAATGAACTTCGGGCTCTTGAGCGAAAAGAACGCCAAGACTTATCCCAATGAAGAAGAGTAGCGATTTTATGGTTTTCATTATGTGAAGTGTGTTTTTTGTTTCTGCTTCGCAGAACGGTAGAACTTCGAATGCAGAATATCCAACGCCCAATTTCGAACTACTTCAGCTTTCGACATTCGATAATGGACATTCATCATTCCCAATTTCCTCGTTCTGCGGAGCAGCACTAAAATTTGATCTCTACAGGCTTGATTTACCCGGCCAATAGATTGATCATTTAGATGGTTTTGTTGTGTTTGTCGATTTTGGGGCTAAATATAAGTGCAGGTTTGGGCCCTTGGCCCATAAGAGTGTTGAGCGCTATACATAGTAGCGCTCCAATGAGACTGAATGTTTTCATTAGAAAATGTGTTTTCAAATATTGGTTGCTGGGCCCAATATAGGAAAATAATTATTCTAAGCGCACGCGCACCACGCTAAGCGTTCGCCCTCGGCTTTGCATATAAACCATCAGGGCTTCGTCATTGCTGACTTGCTCGCAGTATCGAGGATAAAACTGATTGCCAAAGCGGTAGTCGGGCAAAAGCGGCTTACGATCGCTCACTTTGCCGTCGATATCTACGGTATTGTAATAGATATTAATGCCCTGGCGTTGGGGATTGTACTCGTAAAAAATATGGGAACCCGCAGCGCTGATCGCATTGAAAAATGAGAGGTTGGCTGGGTTTTCTGAAACTTGATTCTTATCGACGATGGCGTGCCATTCGATGCTGCCGTCGGCAGCGACAGAGGTCAAAATCACATCCTCATAGTGATACTGCTCGCGATCGATCCAGTGGCCATACATATCTCGGTAAGAGACGTAGGTTACATAAAATTTTTCTGCTGTCAGCAAAACGCCGCCATCAGAACGGAGAATAATACCATCGGTAGGATCGAGATAGAAATTTCTTAACTCAGAGCCACGATTGATCTGTCCACGCGAGAGATAGTATTGTAAAAACTCAGCGTCAAAAGCCTCGGCACTCGTAAGGAGGAGTTCCCCGAAGGGACTGATCTTTTGCAAGACCGTACCAGCAATGCGGTCGGTACTGCGATTAGAATAAAAGCCTGCTACGAAAATATTTTCGTTACGATCCAGCCTAAAAGCGAGATCCGTGATATAGCGATCATCGAGATTGATTTGAAACTCATTCACTTCCTCAGTTTCTAAATCGTGGCGAAAAACCGTGTAAACAAAGTCATCCGCCTCTCTGACACGTGTGTTGAGATAAAATTTCCCTAAAACAAAGATGTTGCCTCGGTTACTGATCCGCAGACTGCGAACGCTAAATCGATTGTCAGGATATTTAAGATTTATTTCACCGTTTTGTACATAATCGCCCTCATCGTCAAAGATGTAGTAGAGCAATTGCTCGTTTTCACGACGATTTTGCAGGTTTTTGAAGCAAAGGAGCTTCTTTTTATTGGGGCTCAGGACAAATTGTAAGCCAACTTTCTGCTCTTTTGCGTCAGGATAAACGGAGAGCAGTTCTTTTTCGGCCAAGGTCTCACCATCGGCACTGTATGAATAGTAATATGATTTAATCAGTCCGTCCTTGGGATTGGTCTCAGAGACAAAGATCAATGTATAACCGCCAACCACGGCCATAAAATCAATTGTCTTACGTCCATTTTGATCAAGAACTTTGATGGTCCAATCTTCTCTAAGATCTGCGCCATATTTGACCAGACTGTAAGAGCGACTAGAGCTAACGCTAGAAGGGCCGAAGGTAACTAAGCCTCCGTCAGTAGAAGAATATTCGTAAAATTCAGGTTTAGGATCGCGCCGACCTAAATCTAGTCTGGCCACGATTTCTTGCGCCTCAACGGCAGTGCTAAGAAGGAGAATGAATCCCCAGAGTAAAAAACGCTTACAATTATATTTCTTCATCCTGACCCTTTATGCTTTTATACGAGCGAAACAGTCTATAGATACCATAAGCAATTAACAAGCCCCCCATCAAATAGTTAAAAACCGTTGGATGGTCTTTTAGCCAATTCCATTCGATATCAAACCAAGCGGGCGGAGAAGGAGGTAATATTTGTTTGATCGCGATCAACAAACCACAGGCAATGTAAAACAAACTCATCGCGAACCAAGCGT
>CAZHOC010000784.1:0-3666 GCA_964534295.1 uncultured Bacteroidia bacterium
CTGTTAACTATCCAGACAGCAGCCCAGTAAAGGATCTCAAACTCACAGCCAAGCTTGCCATTACGCCAGATGCCTTGATCAAAACGGATGGAGTCAGTCTGATGATTGAGCAGGTAGCCTTTAATGATGGTACGGTTGAGGGAACGCCTTTCTTGATTTCCGGTAGCATCGCAAGTGCTCACGGCAAGTTTGAAAACAATACTGGGGACATCCTGTTTACCTTACAAGTGATCACAAATGGGGTTGATCGCTACGAACTTTTTGAAGGTACGATACAATAGCGCGAAAATCGGGTATTTTCGGTACGATAAATGCTTCATTATATGGGAAGTAAGAAGATTCGTACAATCATCTAGGAAAAAAAGCCGATTTTTTGCGATCTTAGTATCACAGTAAAGAAAGCACCTCAGCGCTATACTATCACATAGCTTAGAGATAAGAATTTTTCATTTACTTCCCTGAAGGCCCCTTGAGCTATATGCTCAATGGGGTCTTTGGATTAAATATAGCGACCACTTCATCTCCTACTCCGCCCTCTATCGGCTCAAAGCCGAGATTGATAAAAAATTGCTCTGCTATATAATTGTGGCGAGAATAAGAGGTGCGAATTTCTTTACAGCTCATTTTACGGCGTAGCTGAGCCAAAATCTGGCGCATGGCAGATTGTCCAATCCCCTGATGTTGATATTCTTGATCGATCATGATGCGATTGAGCCAGCAGATGCCGCCAAACTCTCCATACATCAAAAATCCGATCATTTTTTCCTCGTGCAAAATCCCATAAGGATGCAAATCCTCAAATTTGGCTTGGGCCAAAGAATAAAGGACGGAGGGCAGAAATCTTTCTTGCTCTGGGCTAAGGCGGATATCTAAAGCCAGTTCCCAATTATATCGGTCTAATGCTACGAGGTGGGCCATGACTCCAAAGGTAAGAAGTGATACGGAAAGGCGAAACTTTAGTATGTAGATTATTGATTGTCCAAGGTGGAAGTGATGGAAAGATAGACGCTCTTTTTGCTGCTCTCTGCTTCGCAGAACGCTTGGACTGCAAGATCCCGGCTCTCGTAGCTCGCCCGGGATGACGTTTTGGGGGTATCACAATAAGAAAATCAGGTCATCCCGGAATCATGAAATGATATCCGGGATCTTAAGAGATAAGCGTTCCGCGCAGCGGTGGAAAAAATAAAAAGATACCGGATATGCTTACTGCGTTCGCATTCCGGCATGACAGGAAGATTAAGCTATTTTCATCCTGGAAAAAGGCAAGGCCGGATCTTGGACTAAACGTTCCGCGCTCCCAAAAGCTTTCGGGAGGTCCCCACAAAAAAATAGCGCCCCTAGAAAGAGACGCTATCAAAATTATCTTATATCGCTTGGCTAGAATCGCAGCATGAGCTGTAAAGTCGCCTTGCGTTGGGGAGCCAAGAGGCCAGGGATGACCATATACTCCTCATTGAACACATTGTCGACAGCTAGTGAAATTTGACCACGGCCAAAGTCATAGGCGGCAATCAAATCCAAGACATCAAAACCATCAGGATAGCGGCTACGGAAGTCGTTTAAGTCCGCCACGACTAGGTAGAGAAACTGGTCCACAGACTCGACAAAACTCTTCTGGCGATAGTTGGCCGTCAGAGACAAACCTTTGTAGCCTACTGTACCGCTGGCACGAATCAAGGTGCGGCTACGGTATTTGAGGGTTTCTGGCTGGTCAAAGGTGGTCGTATCTGCAATCTGATTGACTACCTGCGTAAAGGTCAAAAAGTCGAAGGCATCAGCTCTCGCGTTGAAATCCGAGAAGTCCATTTGTTGCTCCTCCGGTACCGCATTAAGGTCTACCGGATTGGTGAGAGTTACGCCTCCTGAGATGTTGAGGAAGAAACCGTTTTTCCACTCAAAGCTATTAAGGGTGGTGATTTCAAGGCCGGAAATACGAGCATTGGCGACATTGACGGAAGAGAAGCGCCCCTGAAAACCTAATGAGCCATCAGGGCGGGAGACAAATTCTACTTCGTTGATGCCAAACTCCACCATATTTTGATAGTCCATCACAAAGGCCGCGATGTCCAGATAACCCAAGAATTTACTCTTAGTGCCTTTGCCTTTATATCCTTGGCGGAACGCTAATTCTGTGCTATAGCCATACTCGGATTGAATATTGGGGTTGGGATCAATCAAGATCGCCCCACCGGCGGTAGCAGCAAAGCGTTCGGCGACAGTCGGCACTCTAAAGGCTTGCCCAAAAGAAGCGCGAACATTGGTACCCTCACGGATCTCATAGTTGAGGCCCGCTCTAAAGATCGGACGAGATTCGCGTGCGAGGGTATCTATCTTCACACTTTGATAACGGAAGCCTAAACTAGTGTTGAGCTTGCCAAACTTGGCGTCAAACTGGGTGTAAATACCTTGGGCATTGCCATCATGTCTACCTCCGTAAATGCTATCTCCATTGGCGATAGAGTATGAGTACGTACCGCCCACTACCCAACTGACTTTGTCAAAAAGAGTGGTCTGATAAATCAGATCGTTGTAAAAGATATAGTTGGTCGAAGATTGATTGGTATTGTTTTGACTGCTATTGCGCAACATCCGGCCGCGGTACCAAAATAGATCTCCATTTTTGGTGAGGTACTTGACCGAAGGATCGATCGCAAAGAGAGTCGTCAATTGCTTACGGAAACCGCCATTGTCGGTAGTTGGGGTCAAAGCCCCGCCTACGATGGCCGAATCTTCTCCATTGGCGCCTTGTACCGGATAGGGATAATAACTCTCCCAATAAAGGATCGCCCCAGAAGAATCTACGTTTGCTGTCGCATTGAGGCCAATGGTCAAGCCTGGCACTTTTTCAGGGCGAAACTTGGTCATCACGATGCCTCTAAACTGCTCTTGATCGGTTCCTTGGCGATAACCAGAATCCTTGATAAAGTCTGTCTGGAATGTCAGATCGGTATTTTTACCGACTTTGCGGCTGTGAAAAATGTGAGCAGATGCATTATACGGACTCGCATCACCGTCCCAGTCTAGCTCAGGATTAGCGGGTTGCCCAAATAAACCACCTCTCAGGCGCACGCGGGTTTTGGGAATGGCTTCAGGATCAGCAGTAATCACATTGATTACCCCGCCGAGGGCGGCAGAGCCATAAAGCACAGAACTCGCGCCCTTGAGTACTTCGACCTGAGCGATATTATCTACTGGGATGAGTTTAAGACTGGCCGTTCCGGCGTCGCCGGTAAGCAAAGGCAGACCGTCCAAAGTAACCATCACACGGCTACCTACGCCATAAGCATATCCACTACTACCTCGGATATTGATCTGGCCATCTTGGTTATCGACGCCTGGGATTTGATCGATGATCTTGTCGACTTGAGTAGTGGCTTGGAGGTCGATTGACTGTGGCTTGACCACTTGGATGGAGACGGTTACGTCGGATTGTTTTTGTTCGAAGCCTTTGGTGGCAGTGATGACCACGTCATCGGTGGTGAAGCCCGCCGGAATCAAGGCGACATCGATACTAGCGGTATTGCCGTCGGTGAGGCTTAGGGTCCTTTCTTCGGGAGTATAGCCACTATAGGTAAAGCGGACAGTAACGCTAGTTCTTTCTCGAATGGGGATGTTGAGTTCGTAGCTACCCTCGTCGCCGCTGAAGGCGCCAATATTGTCAGTAGG
>CAZHOC010000785.1:0-3088 GCA_964534295.1 uncultured Bacteroidia bacterium
TCTTCGAAAGCGCTTGTATCATCAGCTATGGTAACTGAAACCCCTGCCTTTTTTAATCTTGAGGCCAAAAGGCCTTATATCACGCTCAAGTGGGCCCAAAGTCAAGATGGGTATATAGCAGCTCTCAATCAGGAAGGTTTGCCAACCTCTACGAAAATCAGCGCTTATCCGGCCTCTATTTTTACCCATCGCTTACGGGCGGAGAATCAAGCTATTTTGGTAGGTAGCAATACCGCAAACATTGATAATCCCAGCTTAAATACTCGTCGATATCCCGGAATTTCGCCTCAAGCTATCGTTCTCGGAAGAGAAAAAAACCTAAAGCCTCACCTTAAGCTCCTGCAATCCTCCCAGCCTAAACTGATCAGCTCTCCTTTAACAGATCAGCCTTTGGCTTCTTGGCTAACAGAATTATACCAGCAAAAGAAAATTGCTTCCATCCTCGTAGAAGGAGGTACAAATGTCCTTCAACAATTTATTGATCAAGGCTTGTATGAAATGATTTACCGCTATCGCAGTCCTAAAGCATTAGGGCAGGGAGTAGCTGCGCCGGTCTTGGAGGAGACTTTTCCCTGGTCGGGGAACGCTCAGTTGGGTCCCGACAAAATGGATTGGTATCAACGACCTTTGTAGTTGGTTCTTTTGCGCTGCCTTTTTTTGCGTTGCTTTTGCCAACGCGACTTCCAATTCGCTTCTACGATCACATAACGAGCCGAAAGGCCAAAATAAGGCCTAAACCAATTTTCCTGCCCGAGATCAAAGTGAGGATTAAAATCAAAAGCCATATTGACATGGAATAGGGTTACTTCAGCCCCTAACACGCCATTTAAGCCCGCAAAGGTCGCCGCCTCTGCGCCAAAACCTGCATGCACCCCACCTCCATAGTAAAAGTTAGCCGAACGCGTCAATAACATCAGGCTGTGGTGCCTTCTCGCCATGACAGACGCATAGTTCTGCATTTGAAAATTGTTGTGTAGTAACAACTCTCCAGTCCATTTCCGACTGAGTGTTTGCACCACCGTTAAGCCATATCCATTACCGATCCGCAGACCGGCCGCGGTTTTGTAGTGTTGGGCCTTCGCTGGTAGGCTAAGGCAAAAGGCAAGGCTGAGAAAAAGCAGAATCCGCATATCGAGGCTTTATGCTCAATATACGGATTCTGTCTTCGAAAATTGTATGGCTTACTGCTTCCAGATCTTTTGGATGGATTGCCCTTCTAAGCTGATTAGTCGAAGAAGATACATCCCATCTGGTAAGGCTGATAAATCAATCTCCACTTGAGCAGGCATAGATTCGTATTGTTGTAAGATCCGTCCTTTGATATCTACCACCTGGATCGATAGCGGATGGAAACCGTCAAGCCCTGTTTCGATAATCAATCTATCCGCGGTTGGATTGGGATAAACATTTGCTACCAACTGAGGTAAGCGTTCGGCAAGGCCGGTATTATTGACAAAGATAAACGGATCGGACCAGCGCACATCTGTTGTAAAGAAAGTATCGGTCAATGTGTGCATAAAGGCGACAAGCGCTTCTTTTTCGGTATCGGAAAGATTTAAGACTCGCGGCGGAGCATTGGGAGGACCTCCAGGACCACCTTGTCTTAACTGTGGCGCGAGATTGGGATGGGCTTGTACGCCGCTATTATAGTGTTCTACCACCTCTTCCAAAGTCTGAAAACGCCCATCATGCATAAATGGCCCACCTAGCGCAATATTGCGAAGCGAAGGCGCCTTGAATTTGCCAACATCATTAAGTTGCCCAGTAACGGCATACAGCCCACTGTCCACTGAGACGAGTTCAAGGCCATTGTTGCGGGCATCGACTTGCACAAACATATCGGTCGCATGGCAAGTGCCACAGGCCCCTCTAGCAGGATCTCTAAAGATTTGCATCCCTAGATTTTCGAGCGCACTGAAATTAGGGAAACTATCAGGTGCAGGTCCCGGAGGAACCATGGCGCGGCCCACATCATAAGGGGATTGATAGGAGACCATAGAACGCACAAATTGCGCTAAAGCCTCGGAAATCCGCTCTCTTGTTACCATAGGACTACCAAAAGCATCCTCAAACAATTGGGGATAATATGACACACTTTGCAGCCTAAGCTCCAAGGTATCGAGACTCATCCCCATCTCAACCTCGTCTTGTATCGGCATTAGCACTTGATGCTCAAGGGTCGTTGCTCTCTCATCCCAAAAAAAAGCCCCATTGGGATAGAAGCGAGCATTGCTCAATCCCATAGAGTTTCTACCAGTCAGCCCTGATTCAAAGCCTACGCTAAACTGTGCTGAATCGGTAAAGGCAAATTCCTGCAAATGGCAAGAGCCGCAAGCGATGGTACGATTGTAGGACACTTCACGATCATAAAACAATACTCTACCAAGAGTAGCACCCGCATCCGTGATGGGGTTGTCGACAGGCGTATTATCTAAATTTTGGATAGGCTGATTGTTTAAATGCTGTGGCAGCGTAATGTTGGCATAGTTGTACATACTTGCCGGCAAATCGGGCACCCAGCCTGTGGTTTTGAAAGTAGCCGCGATCAGTATAAAACCTAAAGGGATTAGATAAGAGAGGTATGATTTCATAAAGGTGAATATATGAACAAAAGTAGATATAAGTTTATAGACTAACGCGAGAAAACAGCTACTTATGTTACGGCACGGCCTTCATGAAATAATGATTAGAAAAAAGTATCTGTACTACCCCTTCATTTTCAAAAAAATAACCCTCTCTCCCAAGGGAAAGAGGGTCTTAGACAGCAAAAAAGTCTTCAAAAAAAAGGATAAAATATAAAAGGGATCAATCTACGTTATCGTGCAAAAAGGAATTATTTTCCTTTAGCCGATACTTATTTTCATGATCTCCACCCTCTACACTCGTACGAGAAAGATTGAGGGGATCAAAATCATCTACATTAAGCGTAACACGCTTACGTTGGTACGCTGGCACATTTTCTAGACCTTGTAGACTTTCAGGGTCGTGAATGTCATAGGTCTTAGAATTGAGCTTATTGAGACGAGCGTGACGCTCATTGCGATCAAGACGCTTAGGCTCCTTAGGCTGTGGTGCTACCAACTGCTCT
>CAZHOC010000785.1:3098-3665 GCA_964534295.1 uncultured Bacteroidia bacterium
AGGCTGTTGCAGTTGTGCCTGAGGTGTGATATTCACAGCTGCCTCCTCTACTGAATTATAACGAGTGGCGATAACCGTTACTCGAAGAGTGTCGGCCATATTGTCATCATATACGATACCGTAAATGATATTCGCTTCATTACCAGCAGATTCTTGCACGTGCTCTACAATCTGGGTGGTTTCATCCATACCCAAAGAGTCCTCAGAGGCAGTGATGTTTACGATTACCGCACGAGCACCTTTCACTCCCATATCGTCAAGTAGTGGGGAGTTAATTGCAGCGGTTACCGCTTCCATGGCACGATCTTCGCCTTCCGCTTCGGCAGTACCCATAAGAGCCTTGCCACCGTCCTTCATGACGGTACAAACGTCTGCAAAGTCAACGTTGATATAACCTTCAGAGGTGATGATCTCAGCAATACCTTTGGCAGCATTACAGAGGACTTGATCGGCTTCGCCGAACGCCTTCTTCATGCTCACCTTTGAGCCTAGGATCTTGTGCAGATTGTTATTGTCAATGACAATGAGGGTATCTACCACCTTCTCTAGCTCATCAATACCCGCAGC
>CAZHOC010000786.1:0-3663 GCA_964534295.1 uncultured Bacteroidia bacterium
GTACAATATTGATGTTGATCGGGCCTACCTAACCGGTCTTAGTCGTGGGGGGCATGGGACCTGGGGCGTAGCCAGTAAGATCCCTCAATACTTTGCGGCGGTAGCGCCTCTCTGTGGGGCTCAGCATGGAGTGGAAGGCTACGAAGGTTTCAAAAATCTGCCCATGTGGACCGCCCATAATTTGGCCGACCGCTCTGTGATGCATGCAGAAACCAAAGGAGCCGTAGAAAAGATAGAACTCATCAATGAGACCCCATTTCACCATACTGCGACAGTAAAAGAGGCCGACTACGAAAACCATCGCTATATCTTCACCTCCGGTTCTCATCCCGTCAATCACCACAATGCTTGGTCTGAGGTCTATACCTCCGTGGAGTTTTATAAGTGGTTGCTGAGGTTTAGTCGAGGAGATGATTGAGTTTGGGACTATTCAATCACTAGATTTCCTTTCGACAGAGGGCCGAGTATCGGGCCGACGAGAAATCTCCTTGCCCCTGGATTTATTATCCACAAGAGAGGAGACTTCTCACCCACAAGGGGATTCGAAGTGAAGTACTCAAAGGCCAGAGACAAGCGTTCTGCGAAGCAGTAAACTAAAAAACTAAGGCTTCTCATCCATCATTCTCGCGATGCTCTCCAAAGGATAAAGCTCGGCCTCCTCAAAACCGCCAAAAGCAAAGGACTCTAGCGTGAACTGATGAAAATATTTGTCCAATGATTTGGCGGTGATCACGCCATCATCGATCAAAACAGGCATCTTAAAGGGGACCTTAAAACCCTCTACATCCCGATAATCTAGGTAAGCGATTGAACCATACTTTTGCCGGGTAATGGGGTTGTTATTGTCCCGCAAGGTGTAAACGCTATAGTCCACTAGTTTTGTCGATTTATTGATCCAGAGGATATATTGATCATGCTCTGGATTTGGACTTTCGCTGCCCCAACTTGCAAATACTAGATCATATTTCTGCCCTCTCAGGGAACGCTCACCATAATATCGTTTGATGGGCGCATTTTGGAGTCGATAGGGCAGCTCTAAGAAATAGTGAAAGACCACCATCCCAAATTCTAGGCTATTGTCTTCGGTTCCAGTATCGGCATTAATTAGCTGATCGCTGCCTTTCTTCTGCTCATAAAAGGTCCAAGATTGTACCCCAATCAAGTCCCCTGCGCGTTCTCCGCTTAGGAAAAGACCACTGCCATCAAAGGTGTTGAAATTATGGCGAAAGCGAAGCTTAGTCTCTTGCTCCGGCCATAGTTTGACCATATTGCCCATCATGCCTGGCCAGTGATCTGTGGCAGTAAATTCATAGACATTTTTTTGCTGCATGACCCCAAAGCCTTGGGCGGAGACGCTTTCCTCCAATAGAGCCATGGCTTTGGCTTCAGAGGCTTGTGCGCTTAGCTGACTGCTTTGACTGATGTCGGCGATTTTGCAGCTACTGAGGATCAGAAGGCTTAGAATAAGGCTGGAATTTACGATGCGGGTCCAAATTGCGTTCATAGGATTTCTATTTTGCTTGCAAGTTAGGCCCTCCCTAATTGCCAAAATTGAGGATAGGCGACAAAGTCTTGATATTTGCCGACAATGTTTGGGCGAATTCGCCCTATGAGCTAGTTTGAGATATGGATGCTCCTTATATCGCTGCCTCAGTGGTGCAAAACCTACTGAGGGTTGCGGCTCAAAGAAATATAGATACGCAGATTATTTTTCCGATGCTGCAGCAAGTGGAGGAAGGCAGCCATGTCCCCTTTGCCCAATACGCCAGCCTTTATCAATATGTGCTAGAGCAATCACAAGACCCTGCCCTTGGCTTGCATATCGGAGAACAATACAATCTGGCTGCTTTAGGCGTTATTGGTCAGTTGATCCAAGTGAGTGGAAGCGTTCGCGAAGCGATCCAAAAAAGTAGTCAATTCTTCAATTTGATCAGCAACGTACTTCGCATCGAACTACAAGAGGAAGCGGGGAATTGCCGCTTACTTTTTATCCAAGAGCCAGCGGTCCTAGAGGCATTTCCCGTAGTTTGTCAACAGCTGTTAGAATCCTCCATGGTTTTTGCATGGCAGGAATTATCCTTTTTGCTGACGCGTTCATATGAGCCACTGTCTGTCCATTTTACCGCTAGCGCGGAACGCCAAGTCGAAGCGGAACGCATATTTGCTTGTCCCGTACATTTTGAGGAAGCTGAAAACTGCATTCGCTTTGGTGCGGAGGTGCTGGCGCAAAAGATTATTTATTCGGATTATCAATTGATGCTCCTCTTAGAAAAGCTTGCTTGTCAAAGGTTGGCGGATTTATCTCCCCAGCAGCATTTGTGGCAGCATAAAATCAAACAGATGATTTATGCCATGCTTGCCCCACAAATTCCGAGCATTGAGACCCTAGCGCACAATCTTGCGATGTCGCCTCGTAGCATCCAACGCAAACTCAAAGCTGAAGGAAGTAGCTACGCTCAATTGACACTGGAAATCAAAAAAGACCTTGCCCTGAGCTATCTCAAGCAGGAGCTCAGCATCAAAGAAATCAGCTATCTCATGGGCTATGCAGAGCCTAGCTCCTTTGTCAATGCTTTCAAAAAATGGTTTGGGCAATCACCTAGTCGGTATCGCAATTCTGCCTAGGGCGCAATCTCAAAAGGCACAAAACTACATTCCGAATCCGCGTTTTCTTCGTTCATGATCTTTTTCATCATATTGATCAGGTCATGGTGTTCGGCAAGGCCGGAAAGATCATGAGTCTCTCCCGGATCGACCGATAAATCATATAGCTCCACCGGATCATTCGCGCTTTGATTTTGCCCCCGATAAAGCTTCCACTGACCCATCCGTAGCGATTGCTGTTCTCTAAATTGAAAGTATAAATGCTGCCGAAAATTAGCTTCATCAAAACCTCTAAAAAATTCCACAAAACTGATCCCATCTACCCCTTGCATGGCTTCTGCCCCAGCTAAGTCGAGCAAGGAAGGCCCCAAATCATAATTGGCAAAAGGTACATCTATGACCCTCGGCTTACGGATTTGCCCAGGCCACCAGGCGATCAAAGGAACTCTCACTCCCCCTTCGTGCAGACTACGCTTGAAACCTCGCAAGCTGCCACTACTGTTAAAAGGACTATCCAAAATACCGTCTATTTGCACCGAGTCTACGCCTGCTTCATCATGAGGGCCATTATCACTGGTGAGGATCACCAAAGTATTTCGGTCTAAGCCTTGCGCTGTTAGGAGGTCCAGTAGTTTGCCAATGTCTCGATCTAAACGGCTGATCATCGCCGCTAAGGTAGCGCGAGTCATATAGGGTAGGGGACGTGCATAGATTTTGTCGCCTTGATAGTCAAATTCGGGGAAGATGCTCTTTCCCTCTCCATCAAGGTATTGCTCCAGTAAGCCTTCGTCTTCAGCTTTATAATCGGGATCACCGCTGCGCGGAACGCTCAACTCTGCATGAGCGATAGTCAAAGACAAATAGAGGAAAAAGGGCTTTTGATGTGGCCTGCTCACAAATTCATAGGCTCTATCCATGAACTCGTTTTGCACCCAACGACTAGGAGCGATCTCTAAACGCTCAAATTCATGGGTTTCATTAGTAGTGAATAGATACTGTCTGCGCTCCCAACCCGGTGTCTTACCGTCGATAAAATGCTGATGGGCATCCACCGCATTG
>CAZHOC010000787.1:0-3661 GCA_964534295.1 uncultured Bacteroidia bacterium
GCGAAGGTCATATCGATGGAGCCCTACCCCCAGTTTCTCAACCTTACTCCTTAGCGCATGAAATGGCGCATGGCTATGGCTTTGGAGATGAAGGCAGTTGTAATTTTTGGGCCTACCTCGCCTGTATGGAGTCAGAAAACCCCAATGTACAGTATAGCGCTGCTTTTGCTTATTGGCGCGAAGTAGCCAGAGAGTATCTTTTTGTGGATACTACTCAATTCAAAATGGTGCGGGATCAGTTACCGCAGGGAGTAAAACGTGATCTACGAGAGATCCGCAATACCTTAAAAAAATATCCAGGATTTTTTCCTCAGGCTTCTCGCAGCATCTATGACATCTATCTTAAGAGTCAAGGTATCCGCGAAGGCCAAGCCAATTATAGCAGAGTGGTAGACCTTCTGGTTGCGTGGAAAAAATCCAAGGGCGATAGCGGCTGATCTCCTAGCACCTCGATTTGAATGCTACTAATAGACTGCTCATGTCCTTCTAAGCGGACAATCCAGGCAGGTTGCTGATACAAATACGCCACCAAAACTGGTAAATCTTTGAGCCACATCCATTCGTAACGGATCTGATTGTGCGGCAGACGCATGAGCATTTCGCCCACTGGTAGCGCCCCATGGAAGCTAGCAGCAGGTCGAGAAATGTCAATACGAATATCTTCGCGAAGAATTTTGAGGAGCTTGCCTAAATCTGCGCCTTTGCAGACTTCCACAAAAGTTTGATACAACTGTAAGTGTTGCTCAGGCTTGGCTTCGAAACGTTGGCGATCATTGCGCAAATGGCGGCGTGCCCGGCTCAAAAGCTGACGGCAATACTCTTCACTAAGATCCAATAATTCGGCAATCTCCTTATGAGAGTAGTTAAAAATCTCCTTGAGTAAGAAGACCGCTCGTTCCATAGGCGTGAGTTTTTCAAGCATTGCCTGCATGCCAAGGGCAAGGGCGGGTTGCTTGTCAATCAGACCTGGAAGTTGATCTGTGAGTAGCTCAGGGGCGATTTCGACATCGCTTCGCTTTTTGCGATGATCTCTGATGAAGTTGAGACATTTGTTCATCAGGGTGCGTACTAGATAGCCTTCAGGGTTTTCTATTTCCTCCCTGCGGGGAACGCTCAGCCATTTCAACATGGTTTCCTGCACGATGTCTTCGGCATCGGCAGCGTCCCCCAACATTTTGTAAGCTACTGGAAAGAGCAGTTGGTGGTAATCTTCAAAAAAAAGTGTGGACATAAGGGTATTATGTGAAAACTAAAGGGTTCACATCATGGGGTACTATAAGTACGGGCTTTTTGCGGCCTTGTTGCAATGCAAAATATCCTTTACTTTTACCTCCATGCTGATCATCCCTGCCCTCTATATCAAAGAAGGCAAAACTGCCGCCTTCCGTCCCGGAGATTATGAAAACTTAGATTTTCTTAATCTCGACCCCTATAAGTTGATCGAAAAGCTTTCTGATCAAGATATAGAACGTATCTACCTGGTGGATCTCGACGCCTCCCAAGACAATGATGCTAATAATAAAGGACTGATTGGGTCTTTAGCTAACACCACCATTCCCGACATTATGGTCGGTGGGGGTATCAAGTCTATAGACTACCTAAAGTCCTTACAATATGGCGGGGTGGACTATTTTGTGATTGGCACCTCTGCGGCCAACGACTTACCGTTCCTCGAAGAGATCTCTCAGGCAGACCATATCAAAAACGAACGTATCACTATCGCCTTTGATATGTTGGATGGTCATTTGACGAGTCATGGGTTTAGTCAGGAAACTGAGCAGCCTCAATTACACGAACTGATCACGAGAAGTCTGGAACTTGATTTCAAAAGGTTTTTAATCACTGATATTGATTCGGACAGCTTAGATCGTGAGCCCGATTTAGAATTTTACAGCGAGCTCACCAACACCTATCCTGATGCCACCTTTGCCGCAAGCGGCCATATCCATACTTTCGAGGACATCGACAATCTCAAAGCAGTAGGGATCAAGGAAGTGATCATTGGCAATCACATCTACAAAGAGCCAGGCATCATCAAGGCCGTGGCAGAGTACAACAAAAACGAAAAGTAGAGAATCTCGAATGATAAATGTCGAAGGCTGAATGTTGAAGTGTTCTCATATCCTTCTACATTCAAATTTCAGAGTTCAGCCTTCATCATTCATAAAGTCCCATCCCCTCTCCTACTGAAAGCAGCTTGTCGACAGCCGCATGCCCGCGTTCGCCGAGGGCGAGAGAATACTCATTGACATACAAATCAATATGGGCCTTCATGACTGCTGGGTCCATCTCCTGCGCGTGTTGCTTGACGTAATCGCTCGAGTCTTCGGGCTGAGCAAAAGCATGCGCCACGCTGGCCTTCATATAGGCTTGTAACTCCTTAATCAAGTCTTCACCCAAACTCTTTTTAGCCACAATGGCCCCGAGTGGGATCGGTAGTTGAGTCTTGCCCTCCCAGTATTCACCCAGGTCTTGGATGAGCTGCAAACCCATGTCCTGATAGGTAAATCGATTTTCATGAATAATCACTCCGGCATCTACTTCGCCATTGGTAATGGCAGGCATCACCTCATGAAAAATCATCTCTTTGCGATTTGCGATCTCAGGCGCATAAAAGCTCAAAAGCAGGTTTGCCGTCGTATTTTGGCCGGGTATGGCCACCTTTAGGTTGCCACTGACGATCTCTTCTGCACTCAGCGGGCGCTTAGAAATCAGCAAAGGTCCACAATCATGCCCCAAAGCACTACCCGCCTCGAGTAGGCTATATTGATCTTTGATTCGGCCATAGGTATTGTAGGAGATTTTGACCATATCCAGCTCTCCTGCTGCGGCCATTTGATTGAGGTGAAGAATATCCGCCAACACCAATTCAAAACGAATATCTCCTGTATCGATACGCCCATGCACCATCGCGTCAAACATGAAGGTGTCATTGGGACAAGTACTGAATCCTAATTTGATCGTTTTCATCATACAAAAATAACAAAAGCCAAGGGAGTTGGTTTCCTATGTTGAGATAAAAATCTAATTCAAACTATATGTCCTCGTTTCTCAAAATTGGATCCCCTGCTCCTACCAATTCTGTCTTTAACCAAAATGGTGAAACGGTCAGCTTACAAGATTATGCTGGCAAAAAACTCATCGTATTTGTCTATCCCAAAGCCAACTCGGGTTCTTGTACCAAGGAGGCAGTAAGCCTAAGAGACAATTATGCTGAGCTACAAAAAGCTGGCTACGAAGTCATTGGCCTTAGCCCCGATAAGGAAAAGCCGCTTGGTCGTTTTATCGAAAAGCAAGAGCTGCCTTACGATCTACTTGGCGATCCCGAAAACGAGTTGATCCAAGCCCTCGGTGCTTGGGGGGAAAAGTCTATGTATGGCAAAACATATATGGGCGTAATGCGCTCTACTTTCCTTTTTGATGAGGAAGGCAAACTGACGCATCTGATCGAGAAGGTCAAAACCAAAGAGCATGGCGAGCAGATTTTAGCTTTGCTGGCTGAGACGGTTTAGTATTGCCGCTGCGCGGAACGCTTATCCGCAGTATACCAAATATCGGATATTGAAGGCCGAATGTTGAAGAGGTAAAATATCTTCAGCATTTGGCCTTTTGCGTTCTACTTTCAAGGATTTTGCGTTCGGCGAAGCCGGAGAATATTACT
>CAZHOC010000788.1:0-3657 GCA_964534295.1 uncultured Bacteroidia bacterium
TGATGGCATGTCCACACATAGTGCTGTAGCCTTCATTGTGCAGGAAGAAAGTACCAAAGTCAGCCTCGGCACTTACTGGAGGCGTCAAAATACAGCCATACATATCGGCATGACCGCGCGGCTCCCACATCAAGGCACGACGAAGATAATCCCAATGTTCGGCGACATAAGCGCGGTAAGATAATATCGTCCCTCCCTCCAAGGGAGGAAAACCGCTAAGGATTACTCTGAGAGGTTCGCCTTCAGTATGTAGATCAATGCTTTTTACTTTTTGCCAATCATCAGGGCAAGCCCAATCAGAGGCTTGGGAAATTCGCTGCCAAACAGACATATAATTCGCTAAGTAGTGAAGGACCTAAATTATACATTAATGCTTGTTTTCAAATGTCTAGGATTGGTGTTATCATAAAAAAAACCACCTCCGAGGAGGCGGTTTATCATTTCACCCTGGTAATTGGGAGGTCCAGGAGAAACTGAGGAGGGAGATGAATTATCAATTTGTGAGGCAAGATTGGCGGTAAAGCCCTAGCTTGCAGGGACTAGAAAAAAAGAGCCCCGACCAAAACCTGTATCAATACAATTGGCCGGGGAATCAGACTAGTTAACCCTTTTTCGAAAGTAAAATTAGGACATTCAGAGAGCGTTTTTTTACAATATTATCGTTTTTCTTACCACTTCAAACGTGAAATTCACTCAGGCAAAAACTCATAAAAGACTGTTAAAGAGCCACCTATGGCTATTTTTAGCACTTTTAATAGCACCAAAATACATCATGTCCCAAGCCTCAAAAAAATTTGTCAAAGTGGTCGGCAAGCAATTTCAAATTGAGGGTAGACCTTATCACTACATTGGCACCAATTTTTGGTACGGAATGAACCTTGGCTCAGCGGAAGATGGAGGAGATAGAGACCGCCTAGTACGAGAACTTGACCAACTCAAAGCATTGGGAATCAACAACCTACGAATTATGGGAGCTTCCGAAGGTCCGGACCAAGAGCCTTGGCGGATGCTACCTAGTTTGCAAAATGCCCCCGGCCAATATCAAGAGGCTTTATGGACAGGATTGGACTTTTTGCTGACTGAAATGCGCAAAAGAAAAATGTATGCTGTTATCTGCCTCAACAATTTTTGGCCTTGGTCTGGCGGTATGTCTCAGTATGTTGCTTGGCAAGAAGGCTCGAAAATTCCCTATCCGCCGCCAGCAGAGGGAGGCAATTGGCATAAATACCAAGTCTATACGACTCGTTTCTACCAAAACGAGGCATGCATGACCGCGGCCGAAAATCATATGGGACTTTTGATTAATCGGGTCAATAGCATCAGCAAGACCAGGTATAAAGACGACCCTACCATTATGGCTTGGCAGCTAGCCAATGAACCACGAGGGATACTGCAGGGAACGGCCTATTTTAATTGGGTAAAACGAACCGCCGCTTTTATCAAAAAACTTGATCCCAATCACCTCGTTTCGGTGGGGAGCGAAGGGCATACGCCAGTAAAAGCCTATTCCAATACCCAGTTTAAGAAAGTACACGAACTTGCGGAGATCGATTATGCGACCTTTCATATTTGGGTACAAAACTGGGGTTGGTACGATCCCCAAAGCCCCAATTTGCCCAAAGCACAGAGAAAAGCGGTTCGCTATCTCAAGAAACATAGCCGTATCGCAGATAAAATTGGCAAACCAGCAGTTTTAGAAGAATTTGGAATCTCTCGCGATGCCAATGACCATGATCCCAAGGCACCCACTGAGATTAGAGATGCCTATTATCAGCATATATTTGAGGCAGTACATCAGCAGGCTCGCAAAGGCCACGCTCTAGTGGGTTGCAACTTTTGGGCTTGGGGAGGAGAGGGTCGACCGCGAGAGCCTCATGCCATTTGGAAGAAAGGCGATGATTTTATTGGCGATCCTCCGCATGAACATCAAGGCTGGTATTCGGTTTATGACCAAGACAGTAGCACCCATCAGGTGATCCAGGAATGGACTAGCAAAATGGATCAATTATAGAAGGAAGGCTTGGGAGTTTGATTCAAAATTTCAATTCTTCAAGCAATCAAAAATAAACTAAGCGTTCTGCGAAGCATGAATAAAGAAGAAAGTAAAGTAGTAGCTGGTAAGGCTAAACCAAGAGGCAAGTTCCCTCACGTCAAAATCGCTGGCGATTTCATATTTGTTTCAGGCACCTCTTCTCGCCTGCCAGACAATACTTTTGCAGGGGTAGAAGTCGACGAAATGGGTACTACCAATCTTGACATCCGCGTCCAAACCCGAGCCGTGATAGAAAACATTCGCGATATCCTGCAAAGTGTAGGGGCAGAATTAAGTGATGTGGTAGATGTGAGTAGTTTTTTGGTCAATATGAATGATTTTGGTGGCTATAATGAGGTCTACGGGCAGTTTTTTGGCTACGACGGCCCTACCCGAACTACCGTAGCGGTTCACCAACTGCCTCACCCTCACCTATTGATTGAGATGAAGGTTACGGCTTACAAAAAGGCTTAGTGGGCTCAATCTATGGGGTTTTACCGCTTCGAGGAACGCTTGTCTCGAATAGCTTAGGAGCTAATAAAGTTATTTTGACAGAGTTTCTTTCAAACGCTGATCGTAGTTGCATTTTGCAGGAAAGGAGATTTCTCATCGCTGCGCTTTGTCGAAATGTATATTGGGGGTGATTTGGGCAGCGACATGGCACTGCCTTGTCGCGTGCTGGAGACAAGCGTTCTGCGAAGCAAGAAATACCTACCAATTCCCCCAATCAATAAATCCAGTCTTCGATCTTCTTGCCTCCTCCTTTGATTTTTGGCGGGGGATCAATCCTGATACCAAAGGCTAGATAATAAGTTTGTTGTGCTTCAAGGATGACCGCTTTGTTTCCCCAGTTGAGGTCCTGTTCTAATAGGCCATTGAGACTCAGAAACCATTTGTCCGAATGATAGCCAAAGGCGAATCTACCATGTGGCCTTAAACCAATACTTGTGGGCCGAGCATCTTGATCTAGATTGAGAAGAGAAATCTTGGCATAAGCTAAAGCCATAATGCTAGCATACCAATCTCCATTGACCAAGGTGCCGCCATAGCCAAGGCCAGGCATGACATTGAAATGAGTGTAGGTCCGAAAACTAAGCGGATCATTGAGACCTGCGGTGAGGCTAGAATCCGCCCAAAAGATATGATTTTGTACCTGCAGAGCTAGCAAGACAGATCCTGCGCTTTGTTTCTGACGTTCGACCAGTCGCAATGGCCCTCGAAAGGAAAAGCGATCATGATTGAAAGCGTAGATCGTACTCACCCCCATCTCCACTCGCCTTAAATCCTCCCTAAATATATTTTCATTGCCTTGGCGAGTATTAAATCCTATCCGATATCTGATCCCTCCTCCGAGCACAATTTTGCGAAACATCAACTCTCCCGAAAGGCCAAAAGACTTTGTTCTCTGCAATTCTGTAGGGTAGATCGAAGCCAAAGGCATTGTCCCGCCGATACCCAAGCGACCTAAGGCAACTCTTAATCCAAGTCCGACCCCAAAATTGTCGATACCTAGATCGTTGGCAGCAATAGGCCCCTCACGCCCAGGACCTCCAGCAAAAAAACCTTGCCCAATGGAGCGATAACGCAAATAAGGACTAAGCAATAATTTATGCGGATACATCCCT
>CAZHOC010000789.1:0-3653 GCA_964534295.1 uncultured Bacteroidia bacterium
CTTGTATCTGCCTCTTCTAACACCTTCACAATGATGGCCTCTGCCTCTGCATAATCTCCGAGTAAGTTGAGAATTTCCGCGTCAAAGCTAGCCTCCCCAAACTTGGCATAATTCATATCGGGAAACTCCACCTCTTTTCTCAATTGGCGAGTTCGGTCTAAACTTTCACGGGCCTTTGCGTCTTGCCCTGAGTAAGCGTACAGTTTGGCGAGATAGGCCGTGTACTCCCATTTAAACTGGATATCATCCTCATAGGCTAAGGCTTCAGAAATGCCTTCGATTGCCTTTTGCATCAAAGCTTTATCGTTTGCCATGGTACTGTATTCGACCAAGGCTTTTAAAGCGAAGAGATGGGTGGCGGTATCTGGCGACTCGAAGCCTAATTCGTAAGTTTTTTGAAAAACGGCAGATGATTTACTCTTCAAGGCGATTTCATCATAGCCGATTCCCATATCGTAGTAAACCTGCATTTGTTCGAGGACAGGCACCTGATTCCAATCGCCAAAATGCGCACTATACTTTTGCAAGACTCCGATGTCGCCCTCGATCATATCCTGATCGATATAGATAAAGCGCAGACCATACATGGACCAGCGAAAGACCGCGGTATTTTGATATTGCTCTGCCTCGGCAAAGGCAATTTCAAACATGGCCAATACACTATCCCGCTTCTCCCTCACAGCTAAGTCCACATAATGATACGCTCTGTAAGCCTCCGTAACTTTAAGCCAAACCTGGATAGAATCAGGCACATATTTGCTTTGGGCCTGCGCCTGTCGCAATAGTTGTGCACCTTGTGTATCCTCGCAGCTTTCTTCCCTTAAACAATGCAAAGAAGCTAGACAAGCCGCTTTGAGTTTTACGCTTGGAGTACTTGCTTCAGATACTGCCTGCACAAGACTATCCTGCTCGTAGGGATAAAAATAAGGCAATAATTGAGCATGGAGATTCTGTGCAAACAAGCCAAAAAGCAGGCAAGTAAATACAAGGTAGAGGGGGTATGAGAATCTCATCTAGTGTTAGTGCAATTGGAAAAGCACTACAATGAAGCAAAATTTCGCCTGAATTCACGTTTCCAGTGGTATCATCTCTCTAACATGCAGGGATCACGATTCTACCATGAGCCCGATTTATGATCCATTAGACAGGATTTAATGGGAGTCGTTTTGAGCTCGCCTCAGCCTAGAGTTCTATTCTTTTTCCACCGCTATCCGCGGAACGCTTAATCGCATCTACCAATATCATGTCTCTCAAACCTAATTCTCCGCCCACCTTGACGGCTTGTTTTTGGAGGATACTGTTAGCAAAATCATCCATATGCGCAGCTTGCTGATTGACTTGCTCCAAACCCATGGGATCATTTCGGTAATAACCTTGAGTACCACGACCATTGAAACTGGGCTGTAGGCCGTACCATCCTTTATAACAACTCACATGCAGTCGATCGACATAGGAAGAATAGCTGGTGGTGCAATTGCTGATCGTTCCCGAAGGGAACTCAAATTGCCAAGTCATACTCTCGTAGATATCCTTAAATCGGCTCGTATCATTGACAAAGCCACGCGCACTGACCGCTATCGGTTCTTCCCCCACTGCATACAAACAGCCCTGAATCAAGTACACCCCTAAATCCATGATCGCGCCTCCCCCACCGAGATCTTTTTGCAGTCGCCAAATCGTCGGATCGGGCATATGATAACCTAAGCCTGCCTCCACAAAGTTGATCGGCCCAAAAGGCTTCTCATCCGCCAATTCTATAATACGTTGATGATGCAACTCATAATGCAGGCGATAACCGACGGACAATAAGCGATCATTCTTCTTACTAGCTTCGATCATCTGTCGGCATTCCTCAGCATTCATAGCCATGGGTTTCTCACAGATCACATGCTTGCCAGCATTTAAGGCTCTAATGGTGTACTCCGCATGCATAAAATTGGGCAGCACGATGTATACAATATCGATATCCGGATTTTGAGCGATCTCATCAAAATTGTCATAGTTATAGATATTCTTGGCAGGAATGTCAAAGTCAGCGGACCACTTCTTTGCCTTTGCTGGGGTTCCCGTTACTATACCTGTAAGGCGACAATTTTGCGTTTCGCGAAGCGCTGGCCCCAACATGATATTGCTGTAGTTACCTAGCCCCACTAAAGCAAGCCCCAGTTTTTTGTCATTTGCAGCTGCACAAGAGGCCATAATTTGAGGCGCTGTTGCCAAGCCCAATGCTCCCATTGAAAGGGTTTTGATTGCTTTGCGTCTTTTGATTTTTTGCTCTCGATCACTCATACCGAAAGCTGCCTTAATTGAGGCAATAATAAAAGGAAGAAGGCATTGAGACGGGTAATTAAGCAGATTTATACCCGAAGGAGATTGCTGAGGAGCAAATTTGCCAAAAAGCGGGTTCGATCCCTGTTTAGGCTAATTTGTCTCTTGACTATTGTGTAATTTGCTCCTTCAAATCCTTTATCTCATGAATCGTAGTCTGCTGACATTTCTTATTCTTTTTATCACAGCTTCGCTGAACGCTCAGACTGAGCACAGCTTTAGCAGAGCTGATACCTTAAGAGGTATGCTGCGTCCCCAGCGGACCTGCTTTGATGTACATTATTACGATCTTGAAATCAAGGTGGACGCCAAACTACGACGGATTGCTGGTAGCAATAAGATTCATTTTACTACTGTAGAAGACTTCCAAGAGCTTCAAATAGATCTCTTTGCCAATATGGATATCGCTCAGATCACTTGGCAGGGGCAAAAATTAGACTTCAATCGGGAGTTCAATGCGGTTTTTGTCCGCTTCCCGGAACGCATCCTCAAGGGCAGTAAGCAAATGATAGAGGTTCTCTACGCTGGCGCGCCTTCAGTTGCCAAACGTCCTCCTTGGGACGGTGGTTTTGTCTGGGAGAAGGATCCCAACGGTAAGGATTGGGTCAATGTAGCCTGCGAAGGCTTTGGTGCTAGCTCTTGGTGGCCCTTAAAAGATCATCTCTCGGATGAACCTGACTCTCTCCAGTTTTCAGTTATCTATCCCAAAGGAACCTATGTAGTCTCCAATGGGAATCTCCGCCGCACGGAAGAACTTCCGGGTCAATTTACCAAATGGGTCTACTTCGTAGGCAATCCTATCAATAGCTACAACCTTAGCCTACAAATCGGCGATTATGTCAAATTTACAGACGTCTATAAAAACGCTAGCGGCTATCACGAACTCAAATATTATGTCCTCAAAGACAATAAAGAAGCAGCCGTAGCCCACTTTAAGCAAGTCAAGGGCATGCTCGAATGCTTCGAAAAGTATTTTGGGGAGTACCCCTTCTGGTCAGATGGCTACGCCTTGGTCGAAACCAGTTACTGGGGCATGGAGCACCAAAGCGGGATCGCTTACGGCAATAACTATAAAAACAACGCCTTTGACTTTGATTTCATCATCATACATGAGTCCGGACACGAGTGGTTTGGCAATAGCATCAGCGTAGCAGATCATGCCGATATGTGGGTGCATGAGGCTTTTACTACTTATATGGAAGCCATTTATGTAGAGCACTTTCATGGGGAGGAGCAAATGATTGCCTATCTCAATACTCAGCGCCCGCTCATTGGCAACAAGATGGCCATCCAAGGGGTGAAAGGAGTCAATTTTGAGGAGTGGC
>CAZHOC010000790.1:0-3650 GCA_964534295.1 uncultured Bacteroidia bacterium
TTCTGACTGCTGCATTTTTTTCACACATTCCGGTCTTAGCACAAGAAATGACTGGGCCCATCAAGGTGGAAATAAGACAGGACGAAAATGGATACCAACTCTATAGAGGGGGGAAACCATACTACGTCAAGGGCGTAGGCGGGCAAGTGTTTTTGGATGAAGCCGTAGAGTGTGGCGCCAATTCTATCCGTACTTGGGGTTATGTTGATGCGGCAAAAGTATTGGACGAAGCCCATGAAAAAGGATTGACTGTGCTCTTCGGACTATGGGTTGGGCAGGAACGTCAAGGATTTGACTATGCAGATAGCAAGGCTGTACAGGCTCAGTTTGAACAGTTCCGCGCAGTGGTAAAAAAATATAAAGATCACCCTGCTATCCTAATGTGGGGCATTGGTAATGAAAATGACCTGATGTACAGCGACTATCGTGTATGGAACGCTATCAACGATATCGCTAAAATGATCCATGAAGAGGATCCTTATCATCCAACCATGACTGTTACTGCTGGGATTGATGTAGCGGAAGTGCAGTTGATTCAAGAACGGGCGCCAGAAATTGACATCTATGGAATCAATACATATGGTGGATTGATAGGAATCGACAAGGAAATCCGTAGCTATGGTTGGGATGGTCCTTATATGATTACTGAATGGGGACCCAATGGACACTGGGAAGTACCTACTACCGAATGGGGGGCACCTATCGAACAGAGTAGTAGCGTCAAGGCGGATTACTACCGTAAGCGTTATGAATTAGGTATTGCCGCTGATCGCGAACGTTGCATTGGGTCTTATGTATTCTTATGGGGAAATAAGCAGGAGACTACTCCCACTTGGTACGGGGTTTTCTTGCCTGGTGGGGAAGAAACGGAAGTAATTGATAATCTTCAGCAAATGTGGAGCGGTAATTATCCAGACAATCGTGCGCCTCATATTAGTTCGCTTAAAATTGATGGCAAAGAGGCCATAGAAAGTGTATACCTCCGACCCGGCAAAACTTACTCAATTGTAGCTGACATAACTGATCCAGAAAAGGATCCTCTTTTATACAATTGGCAAATCCTTGAGTCAGAGTTTGGTTTGACCGGTTCTGGTGGGGATGCTGAAAAAACACCTGATCCTGTGAAAATTAAAGTCGCTAAGGGGACTCCGCATCAGCTTGATGCTGAAACTCTGATGGTTACTGTTGAAGATAATGGTACCTTAAGCTTTAAAGCACCAAGTAAAGTAGGTGCTTATCGATTTTTCATTTATGCTTATGATGGAAATGGCAATGCTGCTGCCGCCAATATTCCATTTTATGTGAAATAAGCTGTCTTTTTATGTCTACTCGCCTCTTGTTATTGCTGCCATTGCTTTTGGTTGCCAACCTCTCTATTGGTCAGGTGCAGGAACTTGGTATTCCAACTATTCAAAATTACTCCAAACAAGACTACCAAGCAGAGACCCAGAATTGGGCAATAGGAGAAGACCAGCGGGGCTTAATGTACTTTGGCAATAACCTAGGACTATTAGAGTTTGATGGATCCGACTGGCGAACTTATCCTCTGCCCAATCGATCAATAGTGAGATCATTGGCTACGGATAAAAATGGTCGAATCTACATAGGAGGGCAAGATGAATTGGGATACTTTGAGCCCAATGATTTGGGAACGCTAGAGTATCATTCTCTTCTCTCACTGCTGCCAGAAGATAAGCGCAACTTCACTGATATTTGGGACATCCTTATCAGTGAGGATGCGGTTTTCTTTGGTTCTTACCGTTATATTTTCCGCTTGTTTGAGGGGGAAATGGGCGTTATTACTACTCCGACACAGTTTGACGGCCTATTTGATGCTCCTGGAGGGCCTTTAGTAATGGAGGCCGGCATAGGATTACAAAGCTTGGACAAGCTAAGTCTAAGTTTGGTCCCCGGTGGCGATAGTTATCGAGATTGGATTGTAAAGGGGGTGATCCCCATGGGGAACGATGAACTCTTAATTGCGACAGAGCAAAATGGATTATATCATCTAATTGATGGTAAAAGCGTTCCACAAGTGGAAGAAACCCAAAACTATCTCGCTAAACAAAGAATATACTGTACTGGAAAACTCAGTAATGGAAATATAGCGATCGGTACTTCCCACAATGGACTACTGATTTTGAACCCCCAAGGCAAGCCGATTCAAATCATAAATCGAGGAGTAGGCCTGCAAAACAACGCCATTCTCTGCCATTTTGAAGGAAGAGATGGTAACCTTTGGCTAGGGCTGGAAAATGGTATCTCATACGTAGAATTGAGCTCACCCTTCTCTTATATCAATGCGATGCTTGGGGTAGAGGGAACTGCCCATGCGGCCCAAATATTTGATGGGAAACTATACTTAGGGACTAATCAAGGGATTTATTATAGAGATTGGCCCCAAGCAGCAGATCCTCTGAATCGCCTTCCTTTTGAAGTCCTAGAAGGTACCGAAGGAGCAAATTGGGGATTAAAAACTATTGAAGGAGACCTTTTGATTAGCCAGCACTATGGAGCTGCTGAAATTCGAGATGGGGCAGCCAGAAAGATTTCTCCGATAGGAGGTGCTTGGACGCATTTACAGCTTCACACTCATTCAGAGTTTGCTATAGAGGGAAATTATGATGGTTTAGTCCTTTACAAAAAGCAACCCAATTCCAACCGTTGGGAATTTATCCAGAAGTTAGAAGGCTTCAATGAATCTTCTCGTATTCTTGAACAGGATCCAGCAGGAAATATTTGGATTTCTCACCCTTATAGAGGCGTTTTTAAAGTAAAAATCGATCCTCTTGAGGCTAAAATTACTTCTGTAAAATCATATGGTAAAGAAGATGGATTTCCATCAGAATTATTCATCAATGTTTGTCGCATAGATGAGCAAATTCTGTTTACCACAGAAAAGGGTATTTACAAATATGATGCTGCTTCAGACCGTTTTGTCCCGCATGCGGATTTCAACGAGGTATTTGGCGACTCAACTACTATTCATCGGCTCATTGAAGATGGGCAAGGTAGGATATGGTTTTCCATTGACGGAGAATTTGGAATCTTAAAAATAGAGGATGAAACGGTTGCGAAAAGTGTACAAAAGCTGTCATTTAACCGCTTACAAAATCGCTTGGTAAAAGGTTTTGAATCTGTATATGCTCCTGATGATGCTCATGTCTTTATCGGTACTGATGAAGGCTTTATTCTGTACGACGCCAAACGCCAGATTAGAGAGGATCCACCAGTTTTGCCTTTTATTCGTAAAGTAGTTGTCAATAATGGAAGAGATTCTGTGATCTTTGGTGGTGCTTTCTCCGAAAACGGTCAATTGCTTAAAAGCCAGCCTGAGAGTCAGATATTTTCTTTGGCTCCTGCCTTTGAGGCCATCCGGCTGAGTTTCTCCGCTCCCTTTTTCGAAAATGTCAACGAAGTGCAATACCAATATTTATTGGAAGGGGAGGACAAGCAATGGTCAGACTGGACCAATAAGACTGAGAAGGAGTATACAAATCTTAGTCCTGGGAAGTATAGCTTTAGGGTAAAGGCTCGGAATATATATGGTCGCGAAAGTGAAGTGGTATCTTACAGCTTTACCATTCTACCCCACTGGTATGAAAGTCGCGTGGCCCTTGGTTTTTATTTCCTTATGGTGATAGGGCTAT
>CAZHOC010000791.1:0-3647 GCA_964534295.1 uncultured Bacteroidia bacterium
GTCAATCCCTAAACGATTGAGCTTTTCTAGTGCCACAATGGCCGCTTGCATTTTGACTGTACTGGCAGGATAAAAATAGGGTTCGTGATTGGTGCGATAGCCATAAGAAGTGAAGACTGGACTTTGATCCTCTTTCCGATCAATCTTGGTATATAGGATCTGTAGGCGATACTTAGCCGAATTTAGGCGTAGTTCCTCAATCAGCCCTCCTTGATTTGTTAAAATATCAGCCATGACCGTTGCGTCAGGATTCTCAGGAGTGCCACAGGCCAACAAAAAGAGAAATAATAAGCCAAGCAGGGAAAAATTTTTCATGCTGCCATGATCAAAAATTTATGGCAAAAAGCAAAACGCCCACCGAGCTGGTGGGCGTAATTAGAATTGTATGTGGAGCAATTAGTTGGCTTTGATCAACTTTTGCTCTGAGACATAGCCTTCACTACGCAGTCGGAGAATATATACTCCCGGACTGAGGTGATTAGGCACTTGAATTTCAGTTTGGTTGGAAACATTCGCTTGGCGCAATACCACTTGTCCAACGCTATTATAAAGGCTTAGCTCCATATCCTCCACCGTGCCTTCGGCACCAGAGGTGCTGATCGTAAAGGACTGACGGAATGGATTAGGATAAGCGTTCACTTGCAAAGGACCAGCTTCATCGCTCAAATGTGGTTGGTAGTACAGGCACATTACCACTACAGCTACCTTCATAGACTTTGACGTTGCGGAAATAAGCGTTCCCGTTGGCGGGACTCGCATCATGATCCGCCACGAAGCAAAGACGGTTGAAAGTACCGGTATAGAAAGCCCCAACTGGGATTACGTAGGTAGTCCAGCCGGTCGGGCTATAATTATCGTAGTCAGTAAAGCCCCATGCTTGGGTACCGTGCACTTTGAAGGTCAGGTTGCTACTGATAGAATTGTCATTATCAAAAGCGACGCCGTGAATCTCTCCCTGCAGCGTGCTGCGGAATTCAAATTCTACCACGGTATTGGCAGTAACCGTATAAGGGTAGGTAATGGACTTCCAAGCATTGTTTTGCAAGAAGAGCGTAGCACCGCCCTCTTGAACCTGGCTAGAACCATTGTCTTGTGTACCTCCATAAGAATTGATGGTGTAGCTATTGAAGTCAATGCTTGGGCATCCAGCCGGCGCGGCTTCATCCAGATTGATATTATCAATCACGATATCTCCTTGCCAGCTAGAGCTTGTAGTACCCACATAGCGCAATTTAATGGTGCTACCGGCATAAGAGGAGAGATCGATCGCTTGATCATTCCAAGAAGCTCCCTGATCACCGGAAAGCGTCCAAAGCGTCGTTGGCCATGAGGATCCGTTGTCAGTACTAAGCTGCAGGGAAACCGTACCTACAGAGGACCCAAGCATATGATAGGAGAAAGTATACTCTGGACTGGAAAGACTGCTGAGATCGAAGCAGGGGCTTTCAAAGATGGCTGTCTTAGAAGGATAGTTAGGCGAAGAGGCCTCGATATACATATACCAAGCACCATCAGCGCCTGTACTAGGTCCGGTACCACTAGAAGGGGTTCCGCCGCTATCTCGCGTCCAATCAATATCGTCAGCAGCTGATTGGGTCCATGCCCCTTCACCGCTCTCAAAACTCTCGCTATAAGGATAACTAGAGATTGCACCCGAGCAAGCGCCTCCGCCGCCAGTGCTTGCTTCTTCAAGACTGATCGCATCAATTACAATATCTCCTTGCCAGCTGCTGCTGGTAGTGCCCACATAGCGCAGCTTGATCGTATTGCCTGCGTAGGCAGAAAGATCAATGGTTGTAGCATTCCAAGCAGAGCCTTGATCGCCAGACTGAGTCCAAAGTGTGGTTGGCCAAGTAGCCCCATCATCAGTACTTAACTGAAGGGAGACTGTTCCTACTGAAGAACCCAGCATATGGTAGGAGAAACTATATTCTGGGCTAGTAAGTCCACTCAGATCAAAACAGGGACTTTCAAAAATCGCTGTTTTAGAAGGATAGTTGGGCGAAGAAGCCTCGATATACATATACCAGCTGCCATCAGCACCTGTAGAAGGCCCAGTGCCATTTGAAGGCGTACCACCACTATCTCGGGTCCAATCTATATCATCGCCCCCAGCTTGCGTCCAAGCGCCAATCCCAGACTCAAAGCTTTCACTGTAAGGGTAAGATGTAACCGTAGAGGCACAAGAGCCGCCACCACCTGTACTACCCGCAAAGAAATCAGTAGTATAAAGACCACGCCCATGAGTAGCGGCCAATACTGTATTATCACTGCTACGAGACTTAATCATGTCCGTCCGCACATTGGCTAAGCCGCCATTTGAAGGCCCCCAGTTGGTCGAAGCACCATTTAGGTTATCTGTACTCCAAACTCCTAATTCAGTAGCTAAGAGAGCCTGATCAGACTGTCCAGGAGCAAACATAGCGAAGCGAATCGGCATATCCGGCAGGTTACCCTCGACGCTAGTCCACGAGCCACCGCCATTGGTAGTTTCATAAACGCTCACCACGCCGTAGTTAGAATAAGTAACGAGCATGTGATTTTCATTGCCATCCTCTACTGCGACACTGGATACATAACCCGAACCGTTGCGAATTACATTGCCATTAGCACTGGATGAATTAGCGCTGCTAACCCGTACTATATCACCATTATCCAGTCCAAAGTAGACTTGGTTACTAACGTTCGGTGAAACCGTAACACTACTCACCTGAGCGCCACTAAAGGCTGAGATAGCCCGACTACCAGTACTATTGGAACTTCCTACCCCAGTGATATAAGAATATCGCCCAGTGGTATACGCACCATAAAGCACATTGCTCGCATCATCATAATCTGTCGGATTGATAAATCGACCGGCATTACTGCCGATGGAGCGACTTGTCTGACTGCCCCAATTATTGGTAGTGATATAATAATTGTTGTAAACGTAGGAAGAAATCTGTACCGCGCTATTGGTTTGGTCAATGTGGCAAAAGGCACCATCACCACCGGTTACCTCAACCGTAGAGTTCATCCCTGCAGAGGTAAAGCGATGGGTACCATTGTCCTGAGCACCAGCGAGATAAACATTGGAACCAGAAGTTGGACTTAGGTCCGCGGCATAAAACTGCGTTACATTGTAATCGTCAAAGATACCTGTGACTGAAGGGAGGGAATTGCTAGCATTGGTAGAACGATAGATACCACCATCATTACCGAAGTATAGCCTGCTGGATCCATCAAAAACCATAGCGTGCTGGTCTGCGTGCATATATTGGTAACCACCGCCACCATACCATTGAGAGACTTGGGACCAACTAGATCCTGAGTTGTTGGAAACAAGCACGTCGATACCACCGATAAAGACTTGATTAGCATTGCCGGGATTAACTGCACAAATCAAATCATACCATGCTTGGCCGCGGCAAAAATTTGCCATGCCAAATGCTCCTGGTACTGAAAGCGATGTCCAAGAAGAACCAGCGTTGTCGGTACGATAAATACCTGAGCAATCATAATTGGTACCCTGGAATACAGCAAAGACTCTATTAGAATTAGAAGGCGCGCAAGCCAATTCAATTCGCTGATAGCCAGAAGTGGGAAGGCCACCACCCGTTAGTTTTGTCCAGCTATTACCACCGTTGGTGGAACGATAAATCCCATCC
>CAZHOC010000792.1:0-3646 GCA_964534295.1 uncultured Bacteroidia bacterium
AGCGACTCAATATCACCATGGGCTTTCCCTTGCGACAAACCCATATTTTTACGCTTTTGATGGTGGTGACTCGTTTGCTACGTAATCTCCGTTGGCAAAATGGGCAAGTGGCTTTTTCACATCGAGAAGTTCAGGATATCCTCAATAATCCTTATATCAAGGCAGAGAACGCGCAGGTCAGTGAGGAAATCCTGAAAGTCGTCCGCCGCTCCAACTTGATATACGTTCCGCAATCGCGGCTAGAACAATACGCGCTCGGCCCGCTATTGAGCCATCTCTTTCATCCTCCCCAATTGAGCACTGATCAGCCCTTGGAGGATTTAAAAAGCCTCAATCTCTATCTGCAGACGGTTTTCTTGTCATTGCTCGAAGATGCTCGAGAGCGAAATGCAGTCTTAGAAGCAGAATACATCTACCATTTTCATACGCAGTTCAATCAACTCCAAGATATCCTCAGTCAATATCCAGTGCCGATTCGTCTGCGCGGTTTTGTCAATCTGTTTAGAGAGGTAATGCAAAGAGTCCGGATTCCCTTTGAAGGGGAGCCTTTGGTGGGACTGCAGATTATGGGCTTCTTGGAGACGCGGGTGCTAGATTTTAAGCGCGTTTATATCCTCGGGGCCAATGAAGGCAATCTCCCAGACACCAGTTCTGGCAATAGCTTTATTCCCTATAATCTCCGCAAAGCATTCGGCCTTCCCACTTTTGAGGAGAAGGACGCCATTTATGCATATCACTTCTATCGGCTCTTGCAGAGAACGGAAGAGATTCACTTGATATATAATACGGTGGTCCACGATAGTAGCGGAGGGGGATCAAAAGAGTTGAGCCGTTTCATCAGACAGATCCGGCACTTTTTCCCTAAGCAACATGATCGCCTTCGTGTGCACGAACGCATAGTCTCTACTCCGGCGGCCTATGGCGAAAGCCCTGTGATCAATGTCGCCAACGAAGCGGAGACTAGAGCCATTTTACATCATCGTTACATTGCTGAAGAAAGTAGCGGATATTTCTCGGCCACTGCCCTCAATACCTATTTGGGCTGCCCGCTGCGCTATTATTTCCGTTATGTGGCTAATGTGAAGGAGGCTGAAGAGGTAGAAGAAAGCATGGAGGCCAACACCTTTGGTAGCGTATTGCATAATGCCCTAGAGTACGTTTACAAAGACTATGAAGGCAAGACGATTGGCCCCAACGATAAGGAAGCGCTAAATCGCCTCTTGGGCTCTAGTCTGAAGCAAGCTTTGAATGATAATAATCTCGGGAAGCCCGGCGATCTTCAGGGCCAAAATTACCTGCTACGCAATGTTATCGAACAGCTTTGCAAGCGGATCATCGATCACGATGTCAGTGGCGATCCTTTTACTTTGCTGAGCCGAGAGGATGACAAAAGCTACAAAACGACCTTTGATACTGGCACTTATCGGGTTCGCTTCAATGGTACCTTTGACCGGATCGATCATTTAGTAGCGGAGGATAGCATTCGCATCCTTGATTATAAGACGGGTAGGGTAGAGTTGGGCACTTCTCGCACTACGATAGACGATCTATTTAAAGACAATAAGTACAAAGAAGCTTTTCAAGGTTACCTATACGCATGGCTATACCGTCGCCAAAATCCAGATTCCAAGGTGAAGGTCGGCTATTATACTGCCCGTAAACTCAAAGACGGTATCCAATACTTGGGGGGTAATCAGCTGCTCAATCCTGAGCTACTGTATCAGTTTGAGACCCGCCTCGCGGAACTCATCCACCGGATCTTTGAATCAGACTTCTCTCAAACCGAGGACGAAAAGAAATGTCGGGTATGTCCTTATAAGGAAGTTTGCAATCGCTAAGTAACCTACATTGCCTTCAAACTAATGTCTAGACTCATTACTGAGTGAGTCAAAGCTCCCATAGAGATGAAATCAACCCCTGTTTCGGCGATTGGGCGTACATAGTCCGGCGTGATCCCACCAGAGGCTTCGGTTTGCGCACGCTCGCCAATTAGATCTACAGCGGTACGCATGTCTTCTAGAGACATATTGTCTAGCATGATGCGGTGGACTGGGCCAGCATCTAAGATTTGCTGCACTTCGTTAAGGTCGCGAGCTTCTACCTCGATCTTGAGATCAAGATTATTGGCTTTGAGATAATCCTTGCAGGAACTGATGGCTTCTGCAATACCACCAGCATAATCGATATGATTGTCTTTGATCATCACCATATCGTATAGGCCAAAGCGATGATTGGTGCCACCGCCAATTTTTACTGCCCATTTTTCTAGGTGGCGGATGAGAGGGGTTGTCTTTCTGGTATCCAGGACGCGGCAATTGGTGCCTTCCAATTGATCGACTACTTTACGAGTGAGGGTGGCAATACCGCTCATACGCTGCATGATGTTCAAGACTAAGCGTTCTGCTTGCAGGATAGAGCGAGGATCTCCTTTGACATAAAATGCTTCCGTCATCAATTCATCGATCACTGCACCATCCTGCAAAATGCCTTGATACTCTAGTTGAGGATCAACTTTTTGAAATATGCGTTCGGCGATAGCCACCCCAGCCAATATGCCCTTTGCCTTAACGATACAGCGAGCTGCGGCAGTATGACCCTCTGGCACGGTAGAGAGCGTAGAATAATCACCAGGACCAATGTCCTCGCGTAAAGCTTCGTCTATGATTCGTTCGGTTTCGGGATGCTTAAGAAAATCGATCATGATTGGATTGGGGTTGAGGCTGCAAGTTAAGTATTAAGTAGAAAGTATTAAGTAGGAAGTAGAAAGTATTTAGACAGTGAATTGAGAGCTTTTTGACGCCCAGAGATCGATACTCTAGCGTCTAAATACTAAGTACTTTCTACTAAATACTTTAAATACAGAGCTGGGCACAAAAAAAAGTCCTGCCAATGCAGGACCTTAATGTTATTGCTAGTGAGTATTGCCGCGTTATGTCATCTTAGATCAAAGCGAACTTGCTCAATGGCACCACCATTGCCGGCGGTCCGGATGTGAACGTTAACCTTGAAATTACCTTTGGCTGTAATTAACGTACCGAGAATGTAGGAGGTCTCTCCTGTACTGCCAGTATTGAGCAAAGTGAAATTATCCGAAGGATAGTCGCTAAAAAATTGACGAATGGCATAACGCGCCTGAGTCGCGGAATAAATGTGCGTCTGATTAAAAAGCGTGATCTCAACCCTATCCCCAAAATAGTTTGCCATAGCCTCTCCATTTCCGGCGGTAAGGCTCTCCACGACCGCGTTGACCACGTCGTTTTGTGCCTGGACCCGTCCCACTCCGATAACAGAGATGACGAGAAGCAAAGTTAGGGTGCTTAAAAACTTCATACTTCAGAACCTTGTTGTCATCACAATTCATGTGGGTATATGCTAAGACCGTGCCAATCGCATTGTGTTTTAGGTAATTACCCCTCCTGACATGGGTGAATGGTTATTTTTCGAGTCTTAACGGTTTGATAACTTTAGATAGCTAAGATTTCGTGTAGAAATCAACGATTATATTTTACATTTGCGGCATGCATACGCCAAAAGTAATTCTTATAATAATGGACGGCTGGGGTATGGCTCATGATGAGTCAGTAAGTGCGATTAGCGCCGCCAACACCCCTTTGGCAAAGCGTGGCTCCACGGTAGAGATGCTCTA
>CAZHOC010000793.1:0-3644 GCA_964534295.1 uncultured Bacteroidia bacterium
ATCCAAGCCCAATGGTAATCGCCGACGATAGGAGCTTCACCGCTTTCATCGGCTATCTTATAATTGACCAAAATATCTCCCTTCTCTTCAGTCTGCATTTTTTGCTTTTGTTCTTCGGTCAACCAGGCTTCTACTCTCATCCCACCTTGGGAACGCTTAATAAATTTGGTTTCGAGTTTTTTCATCAAGGGCAGCTTGTCGTCTGGCAGGTTGATGCCTGTAATCATGCCGGTAGCGGTCTCTACCAATAATACCATCGCCGCGGCGTGGATTTGACCGATATGATTGCGGACTTTGCCCTTGTTGGGAAGATAAAGGACAACTTTATCGGTGGTGAATTCTTCAAATTTGATCCCTGCTGTGCCAACAAAACGTACCTGTCTGCCGATGCCCCAGGAAAGCACCCATTTAGGATACTTTTGCAGCTTACGGACCATTTTCTCTAATCTGTTCATCTATTATCTATTGAAGGGAAACTCATTGACCCAATGAAAGCCACGATTGACAAGGAGAAACTCCTCTGGATCGATATGCTTGAAAGTCATTGAAAGGGTATCGCCTTGGTAAATACCCTCTAGGCTTAGTAAGATACTATCGTTGCGCGAAAAGCGCATATCATAAACATTGGTCGTATCCCCGAAGCGGTTCCAGTGGAAGATGTTTTCTAGGCTATCTGTTTCCATTTGCAAATAGCTCAATTGGCGGGTCATGCTCTTGAGCATAACCATATTGGCGCGGTCTAAGGCTAGATATTGCCAGCGGGTCGAATCAGTAGTGAGGGAGGGAATAGTGTCCCCATTTTGGACGAAAGTATCTACCTCATAGAGACCATACATATCTGGTTTGGGGCGTTTGTCCCCCCATTTTTTGACGTTTTTCATGCCATCGGTAGTGTTGCCGATCATGACCCAGGCAATTAGCAGTACCTTGATGATTCTTAAAGCCCATAGTCCGTTCTTGTTTAGTTCTGCTTGTGGTAAATCTACTGCGAGCGCTGCCTTATTCATGATGAAGACATTCCATATGCGTCTAATATCTAGCAGCATCAGGATGATGGCAAAGCCTAATAAATGCATCGAAAATAGTTTGACCGGGACATCGTAGCTAAAGTTTAATATTACCACATTGGACATAACGGCAATGATCACCAATGATCCTAGGGTAGTGGTTCTGCGAAAGAAAAGTAAAAAACCACCGACAGCTTCCCCTAGACCAGTAAAGATGTTATATGGCTCAGAATAACCCATAAATGTCCAGAGCAAGCCCATGGGGGAGAAATCTCCTAGTGGCTCTGTGAGCCGCATCAGTCCAGGGAAGGGAAACTGGGTTTTAAAGATTTTTACAAATCCGTAAAGCATTAAGACTACTGCCAGATAATAGCGCAAGTAGGCGTAGAAATAGTAAAAAAGCTCTCGATAATTGGTTCGTTTCCGATCGAGAGCAGACCAGATAGTAGTCCCCAATATGCTGATCACAAATAGTGTCAATAAATGGACATAATTATAGGTGGTATCTCCACTTCCTCCTTGCTGGTCAACTAATTCGTCTAAACCAAGCACATATTCTCCAACTACGTTGACGATAGGTTCCCAGATCGCCTTGGTCAAGGCGGAGAGCCAACCCATAGCTGGCAATTGATCAATTGGAAAAGGCAATGAGTAGAGTAAGACATATATCATCCCGAAACGGAACAATAGTCTTTGCCAAAATGGCCAATAAGATGAATTTAGGTTTTGCATGAGAGGCTCCTTTATCATTCAATATAAGGAATCTGTAAAAAGGACCTACGGCAGCGATCACAATGGCAGATAAATACCCAATATTCCCTAAAATTCAATTCCCTCTCTGGCTCAAGCTAGGTGTAATAATTGTGCTAGTCATTGGTTTAGGTCTCATTGCCAGCTGTCATCGGTATCCCAATGCTCGTAATCGGGAGGAGATTTGGGATTGGAGGGAAACAGAGACATCCATTTCCTTTGGGACCTATACCGAAGCCTTTGGCGAGGAAGTTTTGCTGAAGGATTACTTCGAAATCATTGACAGCCTCATTGCGGCCTATGACTCACTCACCCCATATGAATTAGATGAGCATTTATTGGTGAATGCCAATGCATGGCTGATTGATAGCTTAGCGGCAACGGATTATTATGTGCAGGCACAGCGAGGAAGCTTTGTTTATGATCAGAAAGCGATGGCTATTATCCCTGCCTCCACCAAGCTATTGATTCCCGATAGTTTGCTAGCGGCAATTTTATTGGAGCAAAGAGCACAGACGCTCATTGATCTGAATGTGCCAGAATTTCGTTTACGTATTCTACAAGGAGAAAAGGAACTCGAGCGCTTTCCGGTGAGAATAGGGCAAAACAAAGTAGGACTCATTCCCATCTTAGATCGAGCGGTAGATTGGCGGACTCAGTTAGGAGAAGGACATATAGTAGGACATAATCGTAATCCACTCTATCACAATTTCAAAACGGGTAAAGCCTATGAATTTACCCGTCGAGACGACGGTAAGACTACCCTAATGCCTCAGATACCAAGTATAGAGCCAGAAATCAATGGAGTATGCTCTGGCCAGTTGATTCATGCTACCACCAACCCGAGAAGTCTGGGCAAGGCTTATTCACATGGATGTGTGGGCGTCAGAGAGGGGGATGCGTGGAGGATTTATTACCATGCTCCTTTGGGTACTCAAGTCCGCTTTCGCTACGAGCTCCTAATAATTACCTCCGAGGGAGATAGTCTCTTCTTGGAGGATGTCTATGGATTGTTTCAAGAAGATGAAACTCAGTATTCTAGCCCAATAAATTTGCCTTAAATATTCCCTTCTATCGCAAAAACGCCTACCTTTGCGGAGTTTTTCAATCGAACTAATTAAAAAAAATGAACACTGCCTATCGGACCCACAATTGTGGTGAACTACGTCTAGAAGACGTAGGCAAGGAAGTCAGCCTTTGCGGCTGGGTACAAAAATCTCGTGACCTCGGATACATTTTGTTCGTGGATTTGCGAGATCGTTATGGTATTACCCAGATTTCTATCAAATCCGATGATCAGGCTGATATATATGCTGAGGCTCGTAAACTCGGTCGTGAGTTTGTAGTTCAAATCAAAGGAGTCGTCGCGGAACGCGAAAGCAAAAACGACAAAATCGCCACTGGCGCAATAGAAGTCGTACCCAGCGAAATCACGGTCCTAAATGACGCGAAGCTCCCTCCTTTTCTCATCGAAGATGAGACTGATGGTTTGGAAGATCTGCGTATGGAGTATCGCTACCTAGATTTGCGTCGTCCCCAGATGACCCGCAATATGATCATGCGTTCGCAAGTGATTAGTGCGACGCGTCGCTATTTGGAAAGCCAACAGTTTTTGGAGATTGAGACTCCCTTTTTGATTAAGTCCACTCCTGAAGGAGCACGCGACTTCATCGTACCTTCTCGCTTACAGCATGGTGCTTTTTACGCTTTGCCACAATCACCGCAGATCCTTAAGCAATTGTTGATGGTAGCAGGGATGGACCGCTACTTCCAGATTGTAAAGTGTTTCCGTGATGAAGACTTTAGAGGAGACCGTCAGCCTGAGTTTACGCAGATAGACTGTGAGATGTCTTTTGTCGATCAAAAAGACGTCCTCAATATGTTTGA
>CAZHOC010000794.1:0-3643 GCA_964534295.1 uncultured Bacteroidia bacterium
GACCAAACTGCTCTAGGGCAAAGGACAAGGTGTTTTCGCTAGGCTGGGAGTTCCAAATCCCAAAGCCAAAATCAGTATCATAAAGCAACCAACGCCAACGAGATCCCGGCGCATGCGCTCGCCAATACTTAATATTGTTGCCCGGCCAATCTTGATTATTGATGTAGATCTGCAAGATCATATAATCCATAAACTCCTGCATATCAATCAGCTCTTTAGCGCCCAGATAATTTTGACGAAAACTCATGGGATGGCCATTGACAAAATCCATCATGCGATTGTATTGCAGGACATTGCCATTGAAGGGTTCTCGGTAGTTTTTGAGCAGATCTAGCTCATCTTCATTGACAAGATGATTGTTGTAGAGATAATTTTCATTGAGCTTTTCGCGCTGGTTGTGAATCCCCCAATATTCACCATTGAGATAGACGGAAATCGGTTGATACGCTTGGCGATCAATCTCCATCCGTCCTACACTCAGAGCTTGCTGAAAAGCGTCTCGAATCATACTCCCATTGGCGCCCGACCAATCGTTTCCGGAGTTGCGAAGGATGAAAGATTTGTATTCGGGAAAGTCTTTTTGGGCAAAAAATGGATAATGAAAGCGATTTTCGCCATACTCTTTACGCGCAAATACCGAAAGCGACTTCTGGCCAAAGGAACGGCTCCAGCCACCAAAAATCTTAATACCGACCATCTGTTCTAGAGCCAGATTTTCTTCCGTATCAAGGTATTCAAAATTACTTTCCTTTTCCCATGGTTGATTCCAATTACGAGGGGGATCAGTAGCAGGGCCGTTATCTCTGATGCCATTGCTACCGGTAACGTAAATCCCCACCTGATTATCCCAAAGATTGGCAGGATCAGTGGTGATGGACATGACGGGAATAGAAGGGGCGTTTTCATAGAGGAAAAATGTCCTAGCTACTGTTTCAGAAGGTAGATATCCCTCTTTATAGGCCCTGGCACGTATCACTTCCGTGCTACTTAGTGCAATCGGACTGGCATGAATGGGGCTTTCCTCGCTAACGGCTTCTCCATTATAAGTATAGCGAATAGTCGCTTGTGGATCAGGGTGATCAATCGTAATCGTCTGGGTGCTTTGATAAAAAGCCGGCAGATGAGAAAAGCTTGGACGTTCGGCAAGGCCGTGGTACCAAACAGAATCATTGGCCTGAGCTGGTGTAGGATCATCAAACCATCCCCATTCATCAGTCTCCGGGGAGCGGCCATAAGCATAGTTGCGGCCAATGTAGGGTATCCTAAGACTATCAACTAAATTACCATCTGGATTAAACAGACCGATCCATTCTCCCCCCGCCTTTAGCTTAAAGTTGGTATGAAGACTAATATCAAAGCCATCAGCAAATACCACTAAATATTGATTGGGGCTTAGGTTTACCCCTTCGGGGAACGTCCATTTCTGGGGATTTTCGGGTTCATCGCTTAAGGTCCAACCAGCTAGGTTAATATCTATCTCGGCCTGAAATTCTATCCAATCACAAGGGTCGTTATATCCCTGTCCAGCATTAATGGAGGTATTCCAATTCATTACTTCGTTGAAGCGAATTTGGGAAAACATCAAAAGGGGGAAGCACCCTAACAGGAGGAGAGTAGTAAATCTTAAGCGCATGTCAGCAGGTCTGAACTTATAATATAGACATTTGCTTATTATGATCCCCCTACCTAAGGCCGTTTTTCCTAATTTGCGGGGGCTTTAGACCCAAAAGCAAAGGGATTCTACGACAAGAATTCAAAAATCAGACTATCACAAACAATTCTGCTGACGCAGAGTAGAGCTTTTATGCAAAAAACCCTGATCAGACTAGCCTCACAGATCGCTCCGCGACAAGTGAGCAATTTTGCCTACAAACAACTCCTTAACCCTCAAGTACACAAGCTCAGAGACTTTGAATTGGCGGTCTTGGCACAAGCCCAGAAGGAGACGATTGCCTTTCAAGGATTCGACATTGCCACCTATGTTTGGCCCGGAGGTCCTCGAAAAATCTTGCTCATCCACGGTTGGGAAGGCCAAGCGGGCAATTTCGGCGACATCATTAAAGCCTTGCGAGAAGCAGATTTTACCGTCTTAGCCTTCGATGCGCCTTCCCATGGCTTTAGTAGCAAGGGCAAAACCAGTCTTTTTGAGTTTACGGATCTTGTCAAATACCTGATCCAATTGCATGGAGTTAAAGATTTGATTAGCCACTCTTTTGGCGGAGTGGCTACCACTTATGCCCTCAGCCAACTGCCCGAGATCTTTATTGCCACATATCTGCTGCTTACGACCCCTGACCGTTTCACGGAACGCATAGACGATGTTTCTTCCCAGGTGGGAATAACCGAAGAGGTCAAAAACCTTCTTAAACAGCGCCTAGCCGCTGAAACTGGTTACGACCCTCAAGTCCTCAACGTGAGCGACTTTGTCAAGCAAATCAATGTAAAGGAAGGCCTCATTATCCACGACAAAAATGACAGGGTGATCCCCATTGATCGTGCCAAAAATGTAGTCAAGAACTGGCCCGTCGGTAAAATGGAAGAGATCGAAGGTACTGGTCATTTCCGGATCTTGAGAGAAGAAAAAGTAATCAAGCGTATCCTTCAATTTCTGGAAGCCTAAGCTAGGCGAATTTCGATCAAATCTGCTATCTTACTCCAATGAAAGCCTATTTGCCGCTGCTCCTTTTTGGTCTGCTCTTGGCCTGCCGACCGCACCTCCCTGTTGATCATGAGCCCCCTCTTCCTATGTTAGAAAACGAAGCCCCAAGCTATCAGGACCACCAATTATCTGATGAAGTTCTCTATGACAAATTGCTCGGGATGTTGGTGGGCTCAGCCATTGGAGATGCCATGGGAGCGCCTACGGAGATGTGGAGTCGTGAGCAGATGCAATTAGAATATGGTTTCGTTGACACCCTAGATGATATGGTGCGGGAACCTAGTGCTGAAGGCACTTGGGCCATGAACCTGCCCGCAGGAGGCACTACCGACGATACTCGCTGGAAGGTATTAATGATTGATTACCTCACCGGCACGAGTGGTACTGTTTTGACCAGACCGCAAAAGCTTTCTGCCCTCAGCTTTGCTGAACACATCCAAAATCGCTACGAATACAGTATCTCTCAACTCAGAGAAATAGACGAATATGAATTAGATCCATATGAGGATCAAATGCGACGCATTGCTTGGTTAAAAGAGTGGGCTATGGTTGCAAAACCTTATGCAGAAGGAGAAATTGATGATTTCTCAGATGCGCTGAATAAATTTTATGGTGGAGAAATGGTCTGTGCCGGCATGCTCTTTTCCCCTATGATCGGTGCGGCTTATCCCGGTAATCCCCTATGGGCCTATGAGCAAACTTATCGGATCGACATTTTTGACATTGGCTTTGCCAAGGATATTAGTGGCTTGACCGCTAGTCTGGTATCCAAAGCCATGGAACCTGGAGTCAGTCCTGACTCGGTGATGCGGGTATTGCGAGATGTTGACCCTAAAGGATACTTCAATAGCCGACTAGTCGGTCGAACTTCCTACAAAGTATATAGAGATGCCTTGGCTATCGTCAAAGCCGCCAAAGAGGCTGACCCAGCTGAAGTGCTCAAAAACACCCCTATCAAGCTCGCTATTCCGCTCAGGACAGAAG
>CAZHOC010000795.1:0-3637 GCA_964534295.1 uncultured Bacteroidia bacterium
TGACTCATTGAGGTCGATCAGTTTTTGAGGTAGATCAAACTCTCTGTCGCCCGGTACATACTTCGCGATCACCCCGTCTAGGGTAGTATAATGCTTATAAACAATACCGTCGTTGGGCTGCATGCCTTCGACTTTGCCATAAGTAACACGCAGGGTGAAGTTGGCGTCTGGGTAGAAGGTTTTATCGCTATATACTTCACGTAGGGCCTTCATATAGATCCGGTAACGGTCCTGAATTTCGCTATTCACACGGCCATATTCTGGCTGCACGGCAAAGTATAGGCTAATCATTTCGCCCATGAGAGAGTAGATGGGATCGCCTGCAAGTTTTTCTGGTGAAAAATCGGCCAGCATAGCTTCGAAGCGCTCCGGATCGGTCAAAGCCGAACGCGAAAAGACATCCGCTGCCCAGGCATTGTAGTCTCCATTGTGAGATTCTGCAACGTGTGCAGCGAGGGCACGGGGACGATATTGAGCCGGAACCTCTTCTGCCTCAGCATAAGATTGCATTAAGGTCGCCATCACCTGTTGATCAAGTGGCGCGTGGTAGTTTTTGAAGTGTCCGACAGAGGCTTTGCGCATATCTTCGATGGCGGCATTGGCCGCTTCTTCATCTGAGCCGTCGCCATACGCTTTTAGCGAACGTCCAAGTCGATTGGCAAAGCGGAAAGCCTCAGTGGCATAGCCTGCCTCACTAAAGTAGCGCATCCCATAAGTGAGCGGGCGAATTTCTTCATAAAGGCGCTCAAATTCGGTCAATAGGCCTCCGTAAGCTTGCTGCCATTCGGCATTGCCGGCAATACGGGTAAGGAATTCGATTTCTTCAGCCTGCTTTTTGGCGATAGCATCGTCGCGCTCCAGCCCTCTTACACGGCCGAGCCATTTTTTCCAAGCATTGGCTACGCCTGCCTGCTTAGAAGCATATTGGATGCGTACTTTGTCGCTGGCACCCATTTCTTTTTCCATGATGTCAAGGATGTCCTGACGCATGTCAATACCAATCGGGTCTTCGACATTTTGGATGAGTTCCACACCGTGGGAAGTCAAATACTCATTGGTTCTCGCTGGAAAGCCATAAACCATGGTGAAATCACCCGCATTTACGCCCTTGAGGGAAACCGGGAAAGAGTGGCGAGGCTTGAGAGGAATGTTTTCTTCTGAATATTCCGCGGGCTTACCGTCTGGGCCAGAGTAGATACGGAAGAGAGAAAAATCGCCGGTATGACGGGGCCAAACCCAGTTATCAGTGTCGGCACCAAATTTACCCACTGCGGATGGAGGAGCGCCTACCAAACGTATATCTTTGAAGACTTCGGTTACGATAACATAGAACTCATTGCCGTAGTAAAATGGCACTACTTCTGCCTCGTAATGGGTACCCTCAGTTACTCTATCAACGATGGCCTCGCTATGCTCAGCAAACATAGCTTCACGATCCTCCTGAGAGGTGTTTTCGTCTATGCCGTCAAACATCTCTTTGGTAACATCTTCGATACGAACGATAAAGGTCACCGAAAGTCCTGGATTGGGTAGCTCTTCAGCTTGGGACATCGCCCAAAAGCCGTCGGTGAGGTAGTCGTTTTCAACGGAACTATGACTTTGGATGCGACCATAACCACAGTGGTGGTTGGTCAGCAAGAGTCCGCGGTTGGAGATAACTTCTCCGGTACAGCCACCGCCAAATTTGACGATTGCGTCCTTGAGGCTGCTTTGGTTGACGCTATAAATATCTTCGGCCGTTAGTTTTAGGCCCATAGATTGCATTTCTGCTTCGTTGAGAACCCCTAGGAGCGCAGGGATCCACATACCTTCATCCGCCCTCAGCGGCGAAAGCATCGTAATGCAAAGCAGTAACACCAAACTTCTCAGTAGTTTCATATTCGTAGTCAAATTACTTTTTGGGAGGCTTAAGTTACATTCCTAACAGGAGTTAGGCAACGCAAGTTTGCCCGTTCTAAACTGCGCTAAACTAAGAAATAGTTTGGGGGAGGGAAATGCTATAGTTTAATGAAAGCCTGCCTTTTGGGGTCGAAGACGTAAGTTTGTTTAGGCAAGTTTTGGACTAGCTCAAGACCCGTATTATCTATTTGTCGAGGCAGGTAGTAGGTATAAATTGTATCAATACAGCCTTGATCTGGGTCGAGTAGATTAGAATGGGTATGCGCGCTACCATCGACTTCAGCATCAAAAGAAAAGGATTGGTTGAAGATCATCTCCACTCCTTGAGTTGAGTCATTGTAGCGATATAGCTCATGCGCATGCCCATAAGTGCTGATACTTCTCGAGATGAGGATCGCGCTTTTTTCCTCTTGGCAGAGAACGTCTACCTCTTTGATTTTGATGTAGTGCCTGGCAAAAGGATCGTTCGCGGCAGCGAAACGCTTACCATTGTGTCCATCAAAAAAGTAGACTTGGTATAGGCTGAAGAGTGGATCAATCAAAATCACCACCGCATAATCTTGGATGGTGTCTGCATTCAGTCGAGGCCTTAAAACGGTATCAAGGTAAACACCTCCTAAGAACATTTCTCGCTCCATGCTATCCAGTTCTTCCCCCGCAAAATGCTCATCGTTGAGGGCGACTAGCTGCTGATGAATGAGCTCCCATACCTCTTCCTGATTCAATGCTACTTCCTTTGGGTTCTCGCTGGGCCGGAAACAGGCCGTGAGAAGGCAGGAAAGCAGGAAGACTAGAAAAAGAGGGGCTTTCATTGAGAATGGTAATTGAGGGCAATGGAGGGATCGAGCAAACACCTTATTTCTTCAGTTTTACCTCTAACAGATACAAAAGGGTAGCTAGCGAGAGATAGCCTATCCCTTGCCAGAAATGAGCGGATAGTTGATACCAGATTGGATTGAAATGATCAAGGATGCCGTTAAACTCTGTATAATCTCGGTGAAAATTGGTGATCGATATGATGATAGGATTTAGAAGGGTTGAGAAGGCAATCACTAAGGACAATGCGATGCTTTGACGAGCATTTTTGATAAACAAACCTATCATTAGGATCAATCTCAGGGCGTAACCCAAAAACAGATACCAATATGTATTCCCCTGATGATAATACTCCCAAATCCTAGTGCTAGCATTGAGCATCATCATAAGGCCCAACACTAATGTGATGATATTAACCCAATTAAGAATACCAATACTGAAGGCCCGTTTGGAAGGAAAAATTAACCAATGAAAAATGAGTGGTATTATCACAAGGGCATAAGGCTGCCAATTGAACAGGAGGATGAGTTCATCAAACATTAATGGTGCTTTAAACGATTGTGCAATCTCAATTTAAGCTCCTTTATTCAAATGCAAAAGGCAAATAGTAAGCTTTGGTTAGGGTTTGGTAGGCAGAAGTATAGCGGTTTTGCTCATCATAGATCGTAAGGCTCCCTTCTCTAAGCTGCTGCGGTATTCGTCCTGCAAGTATAAGGACCCTGTGTGCAGCTTTTTGTGGGCTTGGGTTTATGAGCAGACGCTGGTGTAAGGACAAATGCGAGCGGCTAAGCTGATCTATCAAATCCTTCTCACGGTCCATCGGAATGATTACGGCTAAGCGTGCCTTTTCACTGCCCAACCGCCCGCAATGCTCAATCAGGTCCTTAAAATCTAAACGCTGGTCGTGCCGGGCTTGAGCTCT
>CAZHOC010000796.1:0-3634 GCA_964534295.1 uncultured Bacteroidia bacterium
GGGAGGAAAATATCCTTTCCAAAAACATTGCCGGATACCCCAATACGGTTTCTGAGATTACAATAGCGGATCTACAGGCTTACTATCAAAACAACTTCTCTCCCTCTGCAGCAGACTTATTGGTGGTAGGTGCGACGGATCAAGCAGCGGTCCTAAAAGCCATTAGCCGCATTGAGCAAGAGTGGGAAGCAAAGGAGGTCAGTATGCCTAACTATCCTCTCCCCGCTCCTATCGAAGCTTCTAAAATTTACTTTTATGATGTCCCGGGAGCAAAGCAGTCGGTTATTCGTTTTGGCTATTTGGCCAAGGCTGCTACAGATGAGGACTTCTACCCTATGCAGGTGATGAACTATCGTCTTGGCGGTGGTGGATTTGCCTCTCAATTGACGCAGGAATTGCGGGAAGGCAAAGGCTACACCTACGGTATCAGATCAGGGTTTCAGGGGTCTACTATCCCCGGCCCTTTTACCATTAGTAGTGGCATTCGCAGCAATGCAACTTATGATGCTACCGCCTTGGTGCAATCCATCCTCAAGGACTACGGACCAACGTTCAGCGAAGCTGATCTGGAAACCACAAAGAGCTTCCTACTCAAGAGTAATGCCCGTGCTTTTGAAACCTTAGGTGCCAAGGAAGGAATCTTAGCCAATATTGCAGACTATGGCTGGTCGCCAAATTACGTATTGCAGCGTCAGGAGATTGTGCAGGGCATGACGGTGGAGAAGATTCAGGCTTTGGCACAGCAGTATATTCGCCCTGATCAGATGATTTATTTGATTGTCGGAGATGCAGAGACCCAACTTGACGCCTTAGAAGGGCTGGGATATGGCAAGGCGGTTTTACTCAATCCATAGTTTTTAGGGGTTCACCGCTGCGCGGAACGCCAAACCCGAAAATGTAAAATGTCCAATGTCGAACGCTGATTGCAGAAGTAATCGATAAAACTTCGACATTGGGCATTCATTGTTGGAAATTCAAAATTCTTTCCTCCACTACGCGGAACGCCAAAGCCGGAAATGTAGAATGTCCAATGTCGAACGCTGATTGCAGAAGTAATCGATCAAACTTCGACATTGGGCATTCATTATTGGACATTCGAAATTCTTTAAGCGTTCTGCGAAGCAGCGCCTCTACCCACTCATAATCGAATTGTATTCATTGCTATGGGCAGGGTCTAGCTCTTGCATAATCTGTAAGAACTCTTTCTTATCGTTGACAAAGGCCTTGGTAAAGACCTTGGTTAGTTCTTCGTGTTTGGCATCCGTAAAGGTCTTGCTGAGCATCAAGAGTGGATTGGAACGTGCTACACGCTGCATTTCTTTGACGCTATCGAGGATCGCACGGCGGGCCTTGTTGGGATCAGACTCCATTTTATCCAAACCTTCACGATGGTATTTGTACAAGACAGTATGAAAGCCTTTGTATCGGCTATTAAGTAGATTCTCGACTAACCAATAGCGGTTACGATCACCATCGCCTGCGCGCCAGCCTTTTTCGTTAGCAGCACTACTCGCGAGGTTTACGATCTCCTGCGCTCTTCGGAAATATTGATCTCCGCCATTTTGCGAGAAGCTCCCATAGTCAAAACCTAGGGCGATAAACACATAATAGTTGAGTAATGCGGTCAGGTTATCAGTATATGTGTTTTCATTGTAGGTCATCTGCTGAAAAGGCACATAAGTAAAATTGAACTGATTGTCCTGAATGTTGATCAATAAGGTCTCGTAATTGGTATTGAAAACGGGACGATAGACCTGCATGGTGAGGGAGGCCGCAAAATAGTCAGGCGAAGGGCGTTGATTGATGATTATCTGCATATTGCAGCGAATCCTTTCCTGCCCAGTAAACTCATCATTGGTCCACTTCTGGAAATTGACATATTGGGTAATGGTCTCCCGCATATTGTCAAAAACACTTCTATCACTCTGAATTCGACCAGCATTGATGCTAACATTACAGAGCAATTCTTGGCTAATCCCTAATTGGCTAATCGCCATAAAGCTAAAAACCAATAGTGCCCGGATGGAAATAATCATAAATGGAGGATAATTTTTTTATAAATAACGCTTGCAGATAGCCCTTAGTGCAAGGCCAAAATATTGCCCACTTCCTGCCAAATAGCCTTAGCTACTTCTTCTTTTGACATCATAGGCAAGGCTTGCACCTCTTTATCACGATGGATAAGGGTTACCCGATTGGTGTCATGCCCAAATCCGGCTCCTGCCTCGCGCAATGAGTTTAAAACTACAAAATCAAGCTTCTTCGCCACTAACTTTTTTTGCGCATTCTCTAACTCATTCTGAGTTTCCATGGCAAAGCCTACCAAAACTTGCTTTTGTGGCTTTTCGGCCCCAATGGTGCGAAGAATATCCACAGTACGTTTGAGCGGGATACTCATGTCATCGCCTGCCTTTTTCTTGATCTTTTGATCAGCGACATCAACTGGCGTATAGTCTGCTACGGCTGCTGCCATGACGATTGCGTCTTGGATAGGAGCGTTCGTCTGGACGGCCTCCAACATATCAGCAGCACTAACTACAGAGATTAGATTTACTCCTGCAGGGGCGGCTAGATTGGTAGGGCCTGAGACTAAAGTAACTTCTGCCCCTAGCTGTTGGGCCACTTTGGCTAATGCATAACCCATCTTGCCAGATGAGCGATTGGAGATAAAACGAACTGGGTCTATGGCTTCCCTAGTGGGCCCAGCACTGACTAGTACTTTTTTACCACTTAATGGTCCTCCGGCCAAACTCTGGTTGATCGCCTCAAAGATCTCTTCTGGCTCTAATAATCGTCCGGGTCCTTCAAGGCCTGAAGCGAGAAAACCTGTACCTGTAGGCAAAACTTGAACCCCATCAGACCTTAAGGTTTCCAAATTGGCTTGGGTACGCGGGTGAATCATCATGTCAGCATCCATGGCTGGGGCCACCATCACCGGGCATTTAGCGGCTAAATAAACTGCCGTAAGCGCATTATCACAGAGGCCATTGGCCATTTTTGCGAGGGTGTTAGCGGTAGCTGGAGCCACCACCATCATATCGGCCCAAGTCCCTAAGCTGACGTGCTCAGACCAATTTTCATTCCATAGGCCTGAAAAGACTTTTTCACCGGAAAGGCTACTTAGAGTAAGTTCTCCTATAAAATGATTGACGGAGGGAGTAGTAACTACTTTTACTACTGCCTCCGCCTTTTTGAGTAGGCGTAACAGATAAACGGCTTTGTAAGCAGCAATACTACCGCTGAGAGCCAAGATGATCCGTTTGCCTTTTAAAGACATATGTTAGAAGGATGTCCTCCGATTAGATGACGTCCTCATTTGGATCGCGGAAATAAACCTTTCCATCGATAAATTCTTCTAGCGCTGTTTGCGTTGCTTTAGGCTTACGCTCATAAAAGCGGCTGATTTCGATCTGCTCTTTGTTCTCCATGACTTCTTCTAGATTGTCATAGGCAGGAGCAAATTCAGCTAGCTTAGAGGTCAATTCCTCTTTAAGAGCAATAGTGATTTGGTTGGCACGCTTACCAGCAATCACAAGAGAACGGTACATATTACCGGAAAGATCTCCCACATTGTGGGTGTCGATAGGCAAAAACTTTTTGCTCATATAGTTTAATAATTATGAATTTTCTGCCG